>JACQUA010000266.1 GCA_016210565.1 Chloroflexota bacterium | reverse complement strand
CGTCATTCAGAGAGCTTGTGAAGAAATTGGATAGTACCTCTCGAGCGAGTCGTCCCGCCCATAGCTGGCTTTTCAATAAATTCACAAACTCTGAGCGAAGACGAGTCCCGATGCTATCGGGACGAGTCGCAGTCGAAGAATCTTTCGAGGTGGGGCGCCGGACGAAAGACCCTTCGACTGCGCTCAGGGTGACATTTTCAGAGCAAGTTCCAATGTTCGAAACTCCAAATCCGAAACCCGCGGGCGATCCGTTTGCGAATTTGAGAATTGGCATTTCGAATTTGTTTAGGATTTCGTGCTTCGGATTTCGAGTTTAGCTCTCCTGTTGAGTGTCCGCTTTGAAACAGATATATCTCGGTCTCGCTTTCCACAACCACCAGCCGGTGGGCAATTTTCCGTGGGTTTTCGGGGAAGCCTTCAAGAAGGCCTATCTGCCCATGCTCCAGGCCCTGGAAGAATACCCCGACATTCGCGTTTCGCTCCATTACACCGGGCCGCTCCTGGACTGGCTGAAGGAGGAGCAACCGGAGTTCCTGCGCCGACTGGCCCGCCTGGCCGGGCGCGACCAGGTTGAAATCATCGCCGGGGCCTACTACGAGCCGGTCCTGCCGGCCATACCGGACGCCGATAAGAAAGGCCAGATAGCCAAGCACCTGGCCGCATCGCGGGAGCTGTTCGGGTCGATTCCCACCGGCCTGTGGCTGGCCGAGCGCGTCTGGGAGCCGCACCTGCCGGCCATCCTGGCCGACGCCGGCATCGAGTATACCCTGCTGGACGATTCCCATTTCAAGATGGTCGGCCTGGACGACGCCGACCTCTTCGGCTACTACCTGACGGAGGAGCAGGGCCATCTCCTCAAGGCCTTCCCCACCAGCAAGTACCTGCGTTATTCTATACCCTGGAAGGATGTGGAAGAGATCATCGCCTATTTGAAGGACCAGGCCTCGGAAAAGCCCCGGCTGGCGGTGATGGGGGACGACGGGGAGAAATTCGGCATCTGGCCGGGTACCTACCTGCATTGCTGGCAGAAGGGCTGGATGACGCGGTTCTTCCAGGCCCTGACGGAGAACCGCGACTGGCTTCACCTGATCACCCTGGGGGACTACACGCGGCGGTTCCCGCCCCTCGGCAGGGTCTACCTGCCGTGCGCCTCCTACGATGAGATGATGGAATGGGCCTTGCCCGCGCCGAAGTCTTCGCAGCTTCTCAAGATCAAGCGCGAGCTGGAAAAAACGGGCCGGACCGACGTTCTGCAGTTCGTGAAAGGCGGCTACTGGCGGTATTTCCTGGTCAGGTACCCCGAAATCAACTGGATGTACAAGAAGATGCTCCGGGTCCACCACAAGGTCTCTCAGGCCCGGGTTTCCACCGGCGACGCCGCCGGCCAGGAGGATCTCTGGCAGGCCCAGTGCAACTGTCCGTACTGGCATGGTGTTTTCGGCGGACTCTATCTTACTGATATCAGGGCGATAACCTACCAGCACCTGATCGCGGCGGAGAACAAGGCGGATGCGGCCCTGCACGATACCAGCTCCTGGATCGACTGGGAAAAGCTGGATTTCGAAGGGGACGGCTTCCAGGAGCTGCTTGTGGAAAGCAATGCGCAGAACCTCTATTTTGTCCCTCACCTCGGCGGCGCCCTGGCCGAGTGGGACCTGCGCCACCCGGCTTATAACCTGCTGTCCACCCTGGCCCGCCGGCCGGAGGCCTACCACGAAGAGCTGCTGGCCGGCCCGATCAAGACCGGCGGCGAAGGGGAGCAGGTCGAGACCATCCACGCCGCCATCCGGGTGAAGGAAGAGCTTCCCCGGCATATCGTCTACGATGCCGCGCCCCGCTACAGCCTTCTGGACCACCTGCTCCCGGCGGACACGAAGTTAGAGGACTTCCGCGACGGCAAAGCCCGGGAGATCATAGACCTCATCAACGAGCCACATAATTACCGTGTGGTCAGCACGAGAAACGGTTTTGATGTGGAGTTCCGTTGCGGCGCCGGCAGCGGCGACCGGGCCCTGCAAATCGACAAATCAATCAAGGTCGAAAGGGACCGCCAGGGTTTCGAGGCGGCCTTTGAGTTGACCAATGCCGGGACCTCTCCCCTGGTGGGACTCTTCGGTTCGGAATGGAACATCAACCTGCTGGGCGGGGGGCAGAACCCGGCGGCGTACTACTCAACGCCGGGCGTTGATTTGCCCGATGCCCGGCTTGACTCCCAGGGGGAGATGGAGAACATCGCCGCGATCACCCTGGGCAACAGCTACCTGCAAATCGAAGTTCAGCTCCAGCCCCAGCCGAAAGCCCGCCTGTGGCGCTTTCCCGTCTCCACCGTCACCAACTCCGAAGCCGGCGTGGAGCTGGTCTACCAGGGTAGCTGCCTCGTTTTTCTTTTCCCCCTCAGCCTCCAGCCGAAGCAGAAAGCCCAATTCCGCCTTTCCTGCCTGGTCAAGACGCCGTGACGCGCAGCAGGTAGCAGGTAGGGTGGGTTAAGCATCCCGATACAATCGGGATGCGAACCCACCACAGTGGCACAGGCGTCCCGCCTGTGCGTCCCCCGGTACCACAGGCCTCCGTGCCTGTGAGCCACTGCCGTCAACCAGGGATTGCATTTGTATCTGTGACGTCGCCATTATTTGCACATCCCCCTTACGAATCCCCCTCAGTCCCCCTTTTTCAAAGGGGGAGATGATTGTTTGAAAATTATCACCGCTAATGTATAATTACAATGTAAATCTACATTACAGGTGAACAATTGCCTTCCCAGAACAAAGATTATGTTCCCCGGCTCCTATCGGCCCCGGACCGCTCCTTCTTCCTGTTCGGGCCCAGGGGGACCGGCAAGAGCACCTGGCTCCGGCATGTCCTCCCGGATGCCGTCTATCTGGACCTGTTGGACTCGTCGCTCTACTTTGAGCTGCTCAGAGACCCGCACAGGCTGGAAGCCCTTTGCGCCCCGATGCATCGGGGTGGCTGGATAGTGCTCGATGAAATCCAGAAGGTACCCATGCTCCTCGACGAGGTGCACCGGCTCACCGAAGCCCGGCGCTGGCGGTTTGCCCTCTGCGGTTCATCGGCCCGGAAACTCCGCCGGGGCGGAGTCAATCTCCTGGCCGGGCGGGCGCTCACCCTCAACATGGAGGGTTTCTCCGCGGAGGAACTGGGGAAAGACTTCGACCTGTCTTCCGCCCTCGACTGGGGCACGCTGCCTTTTGTCCGGCGTGAGGCGGACCGGGCCGCTGACATCCTGTCCGCCTATTTCGATACCTATCTCAAGGAAGAAATCCGGGAGGAGGGCCTGGTGCGCCGCGCGCCCCCGTTCGTCCGGTTTCTTGCCATCGCGGGGCAACTCAACGGCCAGGTCGTGAACAGCCACAACGTGGCTCGCGAAGCAGCCGTGGCCCGGAACACCGTGGAGTCCTACTTCTCGGTCCTCGTCGATACCCTCCTGGGGCATTTCTTACCTGCGTGGCGGCCCGGGTTGAAGGTCCGCGAAGTCGCCCATCCCAAATTCTACTGGGTCGACCCCGGGGTAGCGCGCGCCGCGGCTGGCTGGCTGCGCGATTCCCCGGACCGGGTGTGGCGGGGCTCGGCCCTGGAAACCCTGGTGTTCCATGAGCTGAGGGTGTACAACGAGACGAGCGGGAAACACCGGCCGGTGTCGTTCTACCGCACCCCCGCCGGCGTCGAGGTGGACTTCATTATCGAGACGTCCCGGCGCACCGCGACAGCGCCCGCCCATGTGGTAGCCATCGAAGTCAAGCTTTCCCCGACCTGGAACCGCGAACACGAAAAGCCGCTGCGACTGCTGGCGCAGTCGGCCGGGCTGAAAGCAGGCAGGCTGATAGCCGTGTACACCGGGGAGCGGGCCTACCGGTTCGGTGACATCGAGGTCATGCCCGCGCCCGCCTTCTTCGAGGCGTTGCACCGCGGCGAGATCTTCTGAGGACTGGTACGACAGGCTTTCCAGCCTGTCGCGGCCCGTCGCGACTTTTTCTAACCCGTCACCTCTTTGTCTGGACAGGCTAGAAAGCCTGTCCTACCGGTTCCGGCGTCTGTTCGTGTCTATTCGTGTTCATTCGTGGTTTCAACCAAGGAGCCGCCCACGGTTGAATCTGCCACGAAAATGTCACCCTGAGCGAAGTCGAAAGGGTCTTTCGTCCGGCGCCCCACCTCGAAAGAACTTGTCCTGAGCGAAGCGAAGGATTCTTCGCCTACGCTCGCTGCGCTCGCTGCGCTCAGAATGACAGCGCAGGCCATTTTCATCCTTCATGGTGGGCCGCCGGCGCATGGAGGATTGAATCTCGCTACCGGAAATGCTACAATTTTAGGGCGATGGTGGGCGTAGCCGAGCGGTTTAAGGCGCCAGGTTGTGGCCCTGGAGAACGAGGGTTCGAATCCCTCCGTCCACCCCACGCGGGATTACAGATTACAGATTGCAGATTCAAGATTCCCACCACCCCGAGATCCTCCAGTGCACCGCGGCGACCCGTCAAATCCGGGGCCTAGCCCGGCGGGGACAGTAACAGAAATGAAAAAGTGGACCATTGTCATAATCGTATTCGCCGTGGTCTTTGCCGCGGGCCTGGCCATCGGGTACATGAAGGGCCGGTCCCCGGCGCCCGGCGGCCCGGCCACCCCCGTTGCGTCACCGCCGCCGCGGCTCACGCCAACGCCGGCCCCCATCCCGACCGCCAGTCCGGCCGCTACACCGGCTCGAACGCCATTACCGACCCCTGTAGGTACCCCGGGCCGCCCGCCGGTTGTGACTCCCACGCCTGCCGTTCCTCCGCCGGTCTCCAAGGGCGTCAGTTTCAGTTTCGCCGTAACCGGCATTACCGGCACGGGCCTGACCCGCACCGTTACCGCGCTGCTGAGGAATACGGGTACGGCGGACGCCCATAATGCCTGGGCCAAGGTGGAGGTCTTTTCTCAGGGAGCGAGAGTCAGCCTGAGCGGCAGCGATTTCATCAGGGTGGACATCGGCACGCTAAGGGCGGGGGAGAGTGTGTCAAAACAGGTGGACATAACCTTCAATGTCTTTGACGGCCTCAAGATCGCCCAGAACGGCGCCCAGTTTGTCCTGACGATAACCTCGGACGAAGCGACGCAGAGCTTCAACTACGACTACAAACCGTGACGAATGCCTAAGCCCGGATGACGATTAATCTGTCATGCCCGTATTCGCGGGCGCCATGAGGATGAAAATACAACTGTCATTCTGAGCGTAGTCGAAGAATCCTTTGGGGCGTGGGGACGAAAGACCCTTCGACTGCCCCTTCGCTTCGCTCAGGTCTCTGGCTCAGGGTGACAAATGCCTTTTCCTGGCAATGACGAATGTCCAAATGGGAGTCGCATTTTGGACATTGCTACGTTTACGAATTCTTTGGTCATTCGTCATTCGGACTTTGTCATTTCTTCCCTTATACCTCTAGCTCCATCCCATCCATTGCAGCAACTGTGTTCGGGAACACCGTCCGCGCCACCCTTTCCGCCTCTTTCCGTTCTTCGAGCGTCCGGTAGTAGTAGGCGTCGAAGTGGAATAGCGCCAGCGTTCTGGCGCCGGCCCTCCGGGCCACCTCCCCGGCCTGTTCCGGGTTGGTGTGCGGCCAGAGGTCGCTGTGCTGGCCGGACTTGAAGGCGCATTCGTGGATTAGCAGATCGGCGCCCGCGCCCAGCGCCACGGCGTTGTCGCACACGCCGGTATCGGTGCAAAACGCTATCGTCTTCCCGTCCAGCTCCACCCGGTAGCCGAAACAGGGATCGGCGTGCACCAGGGGCTTACAGGTTACCGGGAAGGGGACGTGGTGGGTCCCTTCGGTCAGGTCATTCACTTCTATCTTGAACTGTAACCGGTGGAGGGGGGCAGTGAATGGGTGATCGATGAGGCGGCCCAAGATGGCTTTCGTGCCGGGCTGTCCGAAGATGTGCATTGTTGACTGGAGCCTGAATTTGGGCAGGATATGCAGGCCGTGGATATGCTCCAGGTGAAAATGGCTCAGGAAGAGATAGACGGGCTTGTTTGCCGTGATGTGCTTGTCCAGACTCTGAATGCCGTCGCCGGCATCGAAGATTAGATAATACTGCTTCGTGTCCACCAGTACGCAGGGAGTATTGCCCGTGCCGGTGCTGTACCAGCCGTTGGTGCCCAGGAAAACGATTTTCATCTGTTCGCGGTGGAAATCCTTTCTGGATCTATTGGGCCATTGTTGCTCATTTCTACAAACAAGCACTGGCCCCGGTTAGCTTCCGGGCGATAGCAGTTTCCCCTTGGTGTAGTTGAAAAACGGTCCTGTTATATAACAAATTTGTTTCTTTGTAAAGCGTCCGATTTGCATCCTTTCCGATACACCAGCAGAGATACGCCAGGGGGCGAAAATCGCACCGGACCGGGGACGTTGTGGTACAATCAGGGTCAACTGAAACCGGGTGGAAGATGAGCTCCTTGCCGAGTGTATTTGCCAGGGAGGACCATAATGACAGAGAAAGACATAACCAGCATGCGGGGTACCCTGGACTTCCTGAAAGGGGAAGGCGAGCTGCTGACGGCCACGGCAGAAGTGGACCCCATCTATGAAATCTCCGGCATCCAGAAGGCCCTGGAGGACGGTCCGGCCATACTCTTCGAGAACGTCAAGGGCTACCCCGGCGTCAGGAACGCCGGGAACATCCTTTCCCGCAAGGACCGGGTGGCCAAACTCTTCGACATCGCAGACCCCAGGAAGATAAAGTTCAAGTGCCTGAAGGCCATCCGCCACCCCACCCCACCCCGCATCGTCCCCGAAGCACCCTGCCAGGAGGTGGTCATCACGGAAGGCCTGGATGTCATGGCCCGCCTGCCCATCATCAAGTATACCGAAAGAGATGCGGGACGGCTCATGGGCTCGGGCAACACCCTGGTCACGGGCCGGTATTTCCGGGGGGGCAGCCACGTCGGCTTCAACCGGGTGAATTTCCGCGGCAAGGACTGGGCCAGCATCTACGCCATCCGCGGGACGCACCTGGGGGACATCGCCCTCTCCGATTTCAGGGGCCAGAAGATACCGGTGACCTACAACATCGGCGCCCCTCCCGCGGTCATGGTGATCGCGGCCGGCGGCGGCGTCCACACGGTAATCCCGAGAGGCGCCGACGAGATCGGCATCGCCGGCGGATTGCAGGGCTCGCCCGTCGAGCTGGTGAAAGCCAGGACCGTGGACGCCTATGCCATCGCTCAATCGGAGTTCGTGATCGAGGGGTATCTCGACGCCTCGCAGAGGGTCTGGGAAACGGAGGAGGCCGAGAAGATCGGGAAGATGGGCGTGGTGCCGTTCTTCCCCGAGTGGACCGGCTACATGGGCAAGGCCATCAGGACGGTCAAGTTCTGCGCCACCGCTCTGACCCACCGCAGGGACCGGCCTATCTTCTTCACTCCCCTGGCGCATTCCTTCGAGGGGGATGCGGGAAATTCGTTCCGGGAGGCCTGCTTCCTTGAACTGGCGGACCGGGTCTTCTCCGGCCTGGTCACGGATGTGAACATCCTTTACGCGGTGAAACAGAACGGCGGCGTGGTCTTCCAGGTGGCCAAGAAGCGGCGCGCCGATGAGGGACAGCAGAAGACCATCCTGGCCGCCGCGCTGGCCTCGACGCCGGGACTGCGGCTGGCCGTGGCGGTAGACGAGGACGTGGACATCTACAGTTCCGACGAGGTATTGTGGGCGTTGACCACCCGGGTCAATCCCAACACAGGCATCATGAGGGGTTCCGGGAGCGGCGCCCAGATGATACTCATGCCCATGGAAAGGGTCGAAGGGGCCGAAGCGGGTTTCCGCTTTGAAGGCGGGATCGCCTTCGACGCCACCGTGCCCCTGGGGGCGAAGGAAAACTTTGAACGGGCGCACTATCCCGTTGACAGGGTGGACTTGAAGAAGTGGTTTTCCGGCGACGAGATCGCCGCGGCCAAAGCCAGGCAGAGCGAGTACGCCCGCATCCTGGCGGCGACGGGAGGTTAGCGGGAACGGGGAGTTTTAACCACGCAAGACACGAACGACACGAAAGTGGGGCGTAGCCGCAGGTCCTTTAGCCTGCGCGGGCGGGGACTTAACGACGAAAAACACGAAACACACGAAAATAGGAACGCGCCGGGTAACGGAACCACGAGATTTCACCGATGAACACCGGAAACGAAAGGGCCGATGAGGCAATCAAATCTCGTGAAGTCTCGTGTAATCCAGGGGTTTATTCGCCCTTTTCGTGTGTTTCGTGGTGCTGTTCTCGTTTCAGGGTGAACTGAATGGCAAGACCGACTCTATATACCGACCGCATGATAGCGGACTACATCGCAAAGGGGTACTGGACAGAGACGACCCTGGCGGGCCTGTGGGATAGAAACGCCGAAAGATGGCCCGACCGGGAAGCCCTGGTGGACCACCGGCAGCGGCTCACCTGGGCGCAAGCCAAACGGTGGATCGACAACACCGCTCTCGGCTTGCTCTCCCTGGGACTGCGCCGGGACAGCATGGTGGTCATCCAGTTGCCCAACTGGGCCGAGCAGCCCCTTCTGCGGGTCTGCTGCGAGAAGGCGGGACTCCTCTGCTGCCCCGTCCTGAGGTCGCTCCGGGAAAGCGAGATGAAGTATGTGCTGGAATACTCCGAAGCTGAAGCCATCGTCATCCCTTGGAAGTTCCGGGGGTTCGACTACCTGCAAATGGTGCGCCAGTTGCAGCCCACTCTGCCCCGCCTGAAGCACGTCATTGTTGCCGGCCGCCCGGCGCCGGAGGGCGTGCTTTCGCTGGAGGAGCTTTCCCGGAAGACGCCGGACGGCTTCTCGCCGGACTATCTGGACCGGACCAGATTCCCGGCTACCGAGTTCTCCCAGGTCCTTCTCACCAGCGGGACGACCGGGGTTCCGAAGCTCGTGGAATTCCCGATCTGCAGCCGCCTTTACCTGGGGCGGGCCTATGTCGAGGCCACGAGGCTCGGCCCGGACGATACCATCGGCGTCCTGTCGCCAGCCTTCGTGGGACCGAATTCCCTGGCCTATTTCAGCGCGCCCGAGGCCGGATCCGGGGTGGTCATGCTGGAGCATTTCGAGGCGGAAACCGCCCTGCAGGTTATCGAACGCGAGCGGGTCACGGTTATCGGCGTCGTCCCTGCCCAGCTCGCCATGATGCTGGCCTTTCCCGGGCTGGCGAAGTACGACCTCGGCGCCCTCAGGCTGGCCATCAGCACCGGTTCGCCGTTGCCCTTCAGTGTGGCGATGGATGCCGAAGAGAAGCTGAAAGCCCCGCTGCTGAATTTCTACGGCAGCGTCGATGCCGGGGGCTCGAACGTCCACACGCTGGAAAGCACCCGCGAGGCCCGCCACCTGACGGTGGGGAAGCCGATAGCCGGCGTCGAGATCAAGCTCATCGACGACGAGGGCAGCCCCGCTGGGCCGGGAGGGATCGGCGAGGTGTGGCTCCGGGGGCCGACCATGGTATCCGGGTACTACAAAGACCCGGCGATGAACGCCAGCGCCTGGACCGCCGATGGGTGGTTCCGGACCGGAGACTACGGCCGGTGGGACAGTGACGGCAACCTGGCCATCGTGGGCCGCAAGAAGGACGTGATTATCCGCGGCGGGCAGAACGTCTACCCCGCCGAGATCGAGAACCTGCTGTTCACGCATCCCCGGGTGAAGGACGTGGCCGTGGTGGGCATGCCCGACCCGGTCATGGGTGAACGGGCCTGCGCCTTTGTCGTTCCCCGGGGCGACGAGCCTCTTACCTTCGAGGAGATGACCGCTTTCCTGCAGGGGAAGAAGATAGCTGCCTACAAGCTGCCGGAGCGCCTGGAACTGGTCGAGAGCTTACCGATGGTGGCGGGCGGCCAGAAGGTGAACAAAAAGGCCCTGAGCGAGGCCATAGCCGCCAGGCTGAAGGCGGGGCCGGCTGAGGAGACCGCCCGGATTCGACACTGCGAATACCCAAGCGAGTAATCCGTATCTGTTATCTCCTTCGTCTTGACGAAAAGGCTCCGAAGATCATCAGGTACAGCCCACCCAGCATCACCAGAAGGACTGTCGCTCCAGCCAGAATTCGCACCATTTGCTGAAAGTCGCCCCCACCCAGTACAGCTGCGAGTGTCAAGAACGGGAAAACCGGGATTGAACGGAATGCAAGTCGAACGGCCCGCCTAATACCACCCCCAGCGGCACGGCCCACTGCCATCATGATAACTAACGCTGCCAATGCGAAGGTGGCAAAGGGGATTGAGACATGGCCCTGCGCTGCCAAGGTTACGATCCAGGCCATGATGCTGACAATAGCAGCAAAGTCCCAAAGAAAGCCTACCATGCTTGTTTCCCCGGGGTCTGGAACCGCCCCGAGGTCACTTCCCGGTTTACCGATGACCCTCGGTGGCTGATGCTCCACTTCGCCGAATCTTGCTTGGCCGCGTGTGCCGGTATGGGCAACAGCGGGAATTCGAGATGGCACCAACTGGAAATAGGAAGAACGGTCGGACGAATCGACTTGACCATGTTAGATGACACGCCGCTGGAAGTCAAGTACGGGAATTTCTCAAGGGTCTGCCCTTTGGCGCTCGCAGCGACCACCCCCTCGTTTGTTTTTGCAATAGGCGGGCTTCGGGAGATGGGGAGATGAGATGAGCTTGACGAGAACGAGTTCATCTGGTAGTATCCTTTTCGGCGTTTTTCTCGGTATTTGTTCGCTCTACCTTCTGGAGCATTTCAGTTTACAGCCGACGAGCCTGGCCCCGCGAGACCAGAAAAGTTGGCTCTCGACGCGGCCCACTGTTGGGCATGCTCGGCCTGCCATGCGTGGAGGCTGAACTGCCCCCCAAAATGTAAATGAACCAGTCAATGCGGTAGGTTCCCACAATAAAGTTCCGGTTTGGCACCGGTAACTGCCTCGTTTGCCTTCCGGAGCACGCACAGATTGATGCAATTCCCAGCTTGAGACAGGTCTTGACGAAGGAGAGTTTGGCATATGGATAGGAGAAACAAGCCTTTCGATAGCGCCACCAAAGACTTGCTGCTGCCCCAGGCAGCGAATCTGAAGGAAAGGATGGAGACCGCAATATCGCGACAGGATGACGACCTGCTGGCCGATTTCGAGAATGAATTGGACTCCATGCTTGACCTAGCGATGGGAGCGGGCGGGAGCCGGCAACGACTAATCGCGCAGATTGCTGCCGAGGTGGGACAGGCCCAGTTTACACTGTTTAAGGAGTATCGAATAAGAAGGATGAAAAGATTGTTGAACTGGCTGGAGAGACTGACCGTTCTCATCAACAATAGCTGAGCTCGCCGCAGCCTGGCCGCAGATACCTCAGGCGATGTTACGCCCCGCATTGACATAGGGGACGCGGTCCAGCTATCCACTGCTCGTCTCATTGACGTCCACGGGCCTGGGGTCAATACACGAACTTGACTTGTGGCAAGGTTGTTTGGTAGTATCTTTTCCGGCGTTTTTCTTGGTAGTTGTCCGTTTTCTGGTAGGAGGCATTTCAGTTGGCAGAGGACAAGCTGTATCTGGAGAAACTTGAAAAGTTGGCCCTTGACGCGGCCCACTGTTATGCGGAGGTGCCCGCAGGGGGATCCGCACTGGTTCTCTTGTCGCGCAAGAATGGCGACCTGGGTTGGGCCGTCGTCCGGAACTCGCGTCTATGGGGGTTGTGTGTGGCGCGGCGGGGGACCGTCGCGGCAGCAACTCCGCCGGAGTCGAGCGAGACGGACCCGGACAGGGATAGGTTGAAAGACGCTCTGGACCGGGTCCAGGGCGCGGCCGAGTGCCAGATCAACTGCACCGCGTTTCTGAGCGCCCACTTGAGATTCACGGCTGTGCGTGAAGTGTTCAACAGCCACCCCCTCATATTAAAGGTGCCACAGAAGTTGTTGGTTGACGATGTCCCGGAAACCCTTGCCAGCTACTCGCCCCCTGTCGTAGAGGTGGCGCTGCCCGCGGTCCGTTACGAGCCTCAACATCTGGTACTGGAACAGGTGCAGCTTCTAAGCAATAAGAACTCCCCCGGGGTCTTCCGGTGCGAAAAAGCCTTCTATGCCCATCCCGACGCACGGAATGTCTTTTTCGATTTCCGGGTGAGGCGCGACAGCCAGGAAACCCCTATTACAAGATTTTGCTATAGGGTTAAAAACGCAAATGGCGCTATCCAGGTCAAGGTGGAGGCCAATCAACTCGAAGACAATCTCTGGATTGATTTCCCCGGTTCCGACTTCTCCCCGGTGAGCCACACCGTGGGTTCTGAGTTGCCGGAGATGAAGATGGTGGGCGTCCAGCTCCAGGTGGCGCTGCTGGCGGAGAACTGCGAACACCCGTCGAATGATGGTCGGGTGGCAGCGGCAGTAAGCGAAAGTATTGCCACTGTTTTGGAGGTGCTGGACTCGGAGGCGGCCGACGGCGCTTGCGCTCTCTGCTGGTATGGAGATATCAGACACGACGAGATTCATGGAAGGCCGCCTCGCGGGGAGCGACTGATAACTTCTGACTGGTGTAGCCCGGCGCAGGCGATGACTTTCGCGAAGGCCAGGCGACCAGGTACCACGAAGGACGGCAGGGCTGCCCTCGAGGAAGCCCTCGATTGGGCAGGCCGGCTTACCTGGTCGTCCCCGGAGGCATACGTGATTGTCCTGGGATCCATGGAGCCCCACCCTGGCTACACAGGCCGGACTGAGGGAAGACTCTTTGACCATGTGGCATGCGCAAACTATGATTGTGATTGGGAACAAGCTCGCGGGAGGCTCTTGCGAGCCAAGGTAAACCTCATCGACATCCGCTGTGGGAACCCGCCTTACCCGCACCTGCGAGGCGTCAAATCCCTGACGAGCTATTGGCAGCGGCAGCGTGGCAAGGGAGAAAGGATGCAGGAGAACAGCAGCCAGCAGGAACTGAAGTCTCTGATATCCGGGATCGTGGCGGAGTGGCGCAAGCAGTCCACGCCTTCTCTGTTGCGCCCTCTAGAACTGCCGCTCGTCGAACGCTGGCCGGAGCGGAGTGCCAGATGACTGGTCGTTCGGAAAAGGGAGACACCCTGGAGGAGCGTGTTCGCAGGATCAGGTGGTGGAGATCCACGGACGGGCCGGATGTCATCAAGAGCGAGGTCGAGAGCCTGATTAAGCTGGCCAAAGGAAATGGCCCCGACCGTGCCCGTGTAGTTCCATCGCTCCGGAAGCTGGCATCGGAACTCGCACCCGATTCCGCCGTGGCGCGGGCGGTGGCCCGTGTCCTGGACGACATTCACGCGGCCCTTCGCCAGGAAATAGTTGAGATGGACAAAGAGATAAGCAGCATCCGGGAGATAATGTCGCATGCTCAGCAGGTTAAGGTGCAGTTGTCAGAACTGTCCACGAGCGATGGGAAACAACTGCTCGAGATGATGCGCCTGGAAAAGAACATTGACGAGGCAAAAAGAGCCAGCGGCGGGCGGGCGTCCGCTCTCGCTCAGCGATTGCAGTCCATAAGAAAGAGGCTCAACGATGACGCCAAAGCCGGTTGAAGCCAGCCTGCCGGATTCGGTGGGGGTGGTAGCGGACGACCTCGAACAGTTTGCGAAGAAGAGTGCCTGCCTGGGCGCTGCCAGGGCAGAACTGGATAAGCTGCGGGCAGAATCACCCGGGGAAATGCTGGGCACGGAGGTCCTCAAGGCCACCCTCGCCCGTTTGTCCGGATGGCGCGCTGTGGCTTCCGGGGAGAGGGCGGACAGGCTTTCCCGTACTGCCGGGGACGAGCTCGCTCAAAGAAAGCGCCGTCAGGTGTTGGAGGCGGAGTTCGGAGGGATGGTTGACTCCGTCGAGGATATGACCAAAAGGTTCATGCCGCAGCGCCCGTTGATAGAGGAGCGCGCCCGTCTCGCCGGTTTGCAGGAAACGATACAGCGAACCCGGGAGCGGAACCTAAGTCAACTGGAACTACTGACCCGCTGGAAGAAACTGCGGGCTGCTGATAGGTCTGATGCCACAATGCAAAGCATTATTACGCGGGCCACCGCTCTCGGTCTTTTTCCAGAGAAGGGGCCGGAGCTTTCGAAAGTGGATTTGTCCGGACTGAGCCTGGTGCTGGCAGGGAATTTTGGCCACCGCGAGAGCGTTTTGCGCAGCGAAACGGACCGACTGACGGGTGAAATCCGGCAAGTCAAGGCGTCGCTGGCCGCCAAACAAGCGGTACAGGGCAGATTGGCGTCTGATGTGGCCGCTCTGGAGAACAAGGTTCGCGATGCCAGCTCCAACCTGAGCAAGAAAGATATCGAAGCCGAATTGCTACGTCTGGCGGAGGTGGGACTGCCCATCCGCCCGGACATCAGTCCGGCGAAAATCATGGAAATCTTGAGGGACCTGAAGGAGAGATTCGGCTCGCTCAAAGCGACGCTGGAAGCAGAGCCGGAACTGCCGGCCTGATTCCGGGTTCGCTTTCATCTCACCGGACCGGCGTGAAAGGAGAAACACATGGTAATGGGACAGGAGTGGCGCCCTGGAAGACGAAGGAGAGCAAGCGCTGCCGCGGAACAGCAACGCCAACGGGCCATCGGCTTGTGGGGACCCCGGTCGGCAGGCAAGACGGTGTTTTTGCTGGCCCTGCAAGCAACAATGAACAACGAAGAGGGGGTAAGGTTGACGCTGGACCCGGACAGCCAACTTAAGTCTAAGTGGTTTGATTTTCTTGAGAAGTTTCAGGAAAAGGGAGAGCTGCCGCCCCAAACTGAGTTGGGGAAGTTCGAGAACCTTGAGATGACAATAGAGCGAGACAGGGGATTCGGCTTTAGACCGAGAACTGCGAAAATCCTTATCCCTGAACATTCTGGTGAATTGTGGGACCTTCACTCACAGGTCCCGACTGTTCTGGAGGAACGCCCCAACCTGGTAGCGAGTCTCCAGGAGTCGGCCGGACTCCTATTCCTGATCGATCCCGAGGCCAGGTTCAAGCAACCCGATAAATCCACTGGGGAGTCTGACCCTGACGAGATTGACACCGAGACTGCATACGGGAGACCCTTAAACTACATCATTCAGAAGTTGGTGTTGCGGGACCCGGACCGTTATCCCAACAAAAAAATTGATGCTTACTGTGCTTTCTGCATAACCAAGTGCGACCTGCAGAAATACTGGCGGTGCCGCGATGACCCTGCGGGGCTGGCAGAGCAAGTTCTTGGGACCGACATGATGACCTTGCTATGGAAGAACATAGATCCCGGCCATCTTCGGTTCTTTGCCACGACGTCCCTCGGCCGGGTGAGGGGGAGGCCTAACATAACAGACCTTAACAAATTAGTTGACCCGAGGATTGAACCGCTCGGTGTAGTGGAGCCAGTCATGTGGATATTCGACCACATCACTCGCTGACGGAGGCGAACGGGATGAAGCGACCTGTAACTGACAGCGGATCCGCCGGAGACGGTCGGTGTCTCGAAAGGCGGAGAAAACCGTCTGGGAATGGCGATTCTGACCGATATGACGGGAAGGGACCGCTGGCTGAATACCGATTCAATGCCGGGGCAAAAAGTGAAAAACGCGATAAGAACATGTGGCATAGCATTTTAAGGTCCAGAGTCAGGCAAAGACTGGCCACTGGCGACCCCGAAGAGTGCGCGGACGTCCACCGGCGGGAGGTCAGCGGCTCGAGGGGCATGAGCAAGGATGAGAAGGGCTGCCGCCTCGGTCCGGGAAGTTTGAGAAAATGAGCCCAATCTTTTCCAGCACGAATCAGGTAAATAAACATGGCTAGTTCCCATAGGCTTCCTCCTCTTGGCTGCGGATGGCCTTTTGCCTATACCAAACACACCGGGCCGGACTGGCCACGGGGCAGCGATTTCTGCATGGCTGCCCGGTGCCCTGACCTGTCTCCATCCGACGCCAGTGAATTGTATAAACTCGCGGCTGTAGGCGTCCCCGCCGACATCACGAATTTTGGTGGAGGCGCCGGGCTGTTCCGACCAGGCCCGGGAAGATTGCTCGCGGCCTGGTACCGGAAGTCCCCGGAAATGGAACCGGGGCGTGGTTACTTTATACAGTTTTTCGGGTTGCTTCTCACCGAGGACACGTTCTTGCGAGATTGCCGTGGCCATTTCCTCGGTTTGCCGTGTCCGTTTAGTTCCGACAAGCGATTTGCCCAACTGGATGAACCTACTCCGCCCACCAACCTGTGTGAATCTGGGTCCACCCCTGAGATGCAGCGTGAGGCTGAAGCCGGGGTTTTGGAAGAAGCAAAGAAGATGCCGGAAGAGCAGTTGGCTGGAGTGCTATCTGCTCTCATCTCGGAGAAACAGTGGCTCGTGTTGAATGCCCCACCGGACGAAGCGGCGAGGCTCAAAGCTATCGACAACCTCACTACACTGCTGCCGCTGTGTGTTCGGGGGCGAATGACTTTCACCACCCACCAGTTCAGTTTTCAATCGCCCCTTGCACACCTGATATTCCCGGCGCCTGCCCAGGCGCTACCAACAGACATCTTTTCCAGATATCTTGTCTACGACCATGGGAAGAAGGAAATATCGGGCTCGCGAGTCCCTCCCTCAGAAGCCGCTGCTTACCTGGCGCGGGCCGTCAAGCTGCCCGATTCGAAAAAAGTGCTGCAGGTCCTCGACGGGTTTCCCTGTCTGCAGGAAAGCCCGCCGCAAGAGGTCTGGAAAAGGCTCGGGGAGCACCTGCTGGCCACAACGGAATTTGACGCCACCTTTAAGGAGGCCCAGCCGGACAGAATACTCGCCTATCTCGGGAAGGCGGGGAAGGCGGCGACTGTGGACGCGCGGACACTTCTGTTGGCCGAGGGAATCAAAAAATGCCTTGAGCGGAAGGATGCGAAAGGGGCTCTCAGCCTCATCGTCTACCCTCTCGAGGTGACGAGTCAAGGTACTGATAGCTCGACACTGCGCCAAACGCTCATCACCTGCCTTCGGGACGTGGACGATGGGTTGACAGAAGAACTGGTCGACGGGTTGACTACCCTGATGACCAAAGCCAGGAATGGCGAGGGGGTACAGACTCTGGCCGAAGCCCTGGCGACCATTCTGGCCAGGCCGGAGCAGCAGGGCAAGGTGGCAGGGGACTTGCGGAATCTGGGCGAGAAGGCCAGGTCCTATCCCGATCCCGTTTTGGCCAGGGAGTTTGTGGTCCGGCTGCTGGCAACATACTTTGTTGCCAGGAAGGATGAATGGACTCCCGTGCAGCTAGGGGCTGTAACGTCCGTCTGCCTGGACTTCCTTACCGGAAAGGGCGCCCTCGATGCCTTTCTTACCGACACGAAAGACGTGGCAGTACTGTCGTCCTTCAGGCCCTTCCTGGAAAGCTGCCGTGAGCCTGCGGACCAGATAAGCCTCGACCTGGCGCAGGATTGTTCCAATGCCGGGGGCGGGACTCCCTCGGTACGCCGCTACGTGGCCTACGCGCTGGAGTTGCAACCGATAATGCTAACGAGCAGCCCCAAAGTACTCGAACAGGTGGTGGCCGCTGTTCAAAGCAACGAGCTACCGAAAGATAAGGTTGTCAGGTTGGTGACGGAGTGCCTGGATTCCCAGCAGAAAGACGGGAGTTTTCAGAGGAAGATAGGGGAGCCGGCGTATATTGAAAAGCTGCTGTGTCTGGCTCAACTGGCCGAGTCCCCGGCAGTCGTAGTAAGGTTACTGTCGCCAGAGTTCGGGTATGTTGGAGACGAGGCCAGGTCACGGGCTGCCAGCACGCTGGGCCAGATTTACTCCGGAAGACCGCCAACCGGGGAAGAACTGCAGTCGATTGCCGCCAGTCTGTTTGGTCCCTCTTCTGGACTGACTGACTCCCTGCAGCCATTCCTGGCGATCGTCGGGAAGTTGCAGGGAACCAGTTCGCTCGGGCCTTTGTGTTCAGCCATCGCCGAAAAGATCTGTTCGGTCGAGAACGATGGCCTTTTTGGCATCAACAGGATGGACGAGGCAATGGGTCTTATCGTAAGGTCCCTGGAGGCGAATCCGGCGCTGGACCGGCTGCTGGGCCACCTCTGGAAGCTGGCCCTCGGGGAATACAAGGGAAACATTGCCCCCGAGGACTGCGTTCCGCGGCGTGCCGGAAATATAGCGCGGGTGGCAAGCTGGTTCCGTGGACCCGCAGAAGTCAAATCGAGTGCGCATTCCGAGAAAAAAGCCGTTGAGGTGGGGACATATGAATGGTGCATGGCAGTTCTGAAATACAAGAACATAGGAGCCGAGCTTTTGTATCGGTATCTGGACGGTCTCTGGAAAGCGATGGTACGCCGGGGGCTTTACGATCAGGTATCCTGGATGGCGCCTATCGTGCTGACCCAGGCTGACAATCAGAAGCGGGAGAAGCTCCACGAGCAGCTATTGTGCTCACCGTTTGACAGCCTGTCTTCCATGAAAGATCTCCTGTCAAAAGGCCACCGGAAGATAGATGCGGAGTGGGTGGCCCGTTACGTCGCCAGTTTGGGGGCCGCTGGGAAAAAGGCCGCCGGAGACCTTATTCAGTTCATGAGGAAAGAAAGCTCCTGCGACGATAATGACACACCTCTTCAGAGGTATTTGACGATTCTAGCGGGTGACCTAAAATACGCTTACCCAAAACAAAGCGAAGTTGGAGAAAAGGACTACGAATCACTTGTTGACGGGGCTCTTGCGATCTGCGTCCTGAAAGGATTCTGGGAGTACGCAGGGGAAGGTAAGTCGTCCGGCAGCATTCCCCAGCCGGCGAAACCGGTACGAAACAGCATCAGTAAAACGGGGAAAGAACTGATAGAGTGGCTTACTCCCCCTCATCCCATTATACAAGTCCGGCGGCCAGCGCATTGCTATTTGGTAGAGTATCTGGAACTATTTAGGAACTGGTAGACCGCGCCGGCACGCGGGTTTTTGCCCGCGTCACCACCCCTCGGCGGGCCAGGGCATCAAGGAACGCTTCCGCAAGCCCGGCCTGCTGAAAGCCTGACACCATCAGCGTGTCCTCTCCGGTCCACTGAACATCCAGGCCCTGCCGCGGAATCAAATCCTCCTCCGTGATGAGCTTCCCGTACTCCGGGTTCAGTAGCAGGATGCGCTGGTTCGATGACCCGCGCCACAACAGACCGGGGACGGCGTGCTCCGGCATGTACGGCCCATCTATGAGGATGTCCGTCCGGGAAAGCAGGGCCAGGTCCCCGGCGTCGCCATTCTTCACCAGGTCTTCGTGGAGATAGCCTGTATAGGTCACCACGGACAGTCCCATTTCCCGGGCTGACCGGGCGACGCTGGCGAGCGATAATGATTGGTCAAAAGGCTCTCCCCCGAGGAAAGTCAGTCCCTTTGTGGCTGGTTCGCCGGAGAGTTTTCTGCCAATGAACTCCACCATGTCAGGAATATTCACAACATTGGCAGGCCGGATCGGAAGGCTTTGCGGATTGAGACATTTGCGGGTGCACCGCAAGGAGCACCCCTGCGTCCAGAACACCAGTCTCACGCCCGGTCCGTTGAGTTCGGACACCGGCGTGAGGGCCATCGGGTGACTGAGATTAACAGCCTTGCCAGCTAAGGCTTTCAGCCAGGACGGGATCTGGAGCTTGCCGCGCATCACAGCACCCCATTGGGGGCTGTGCTTTTCAGCACCCGCACGACGTACCGGTCGGGAAGATGGTCCATGCACATTCCAGTACCCTGAAATCAGGCTGCTCCCACTCAGAAGTCCCTTGAGTTCTCGAGTGTTCGGAGGTCCCCCTGAATCTTTTCTATCTCCCGTTGCGACACGCCGTTCTCCTTGCACCAATCAAGCATTTTTGCCAGATGATCAATTCGGGCGCTCCAATACTGGTGTCTCGCCGATTCCAGGAGCGTACCCAGCGTGAGGGCTCCTGCGCCTTTTGCCCTTTCAACTACTTGAGAGATGTCTCTCCCGGTGGCCATGGTGAGCCGGGAAGCGAGGGCCTCGATATCTGAGTCCGTCAAATTACCTCTGTCAACCCCGAGTTGATCTTTCAGGATCGCGTTCCGTTCGTCCCGTTCGAGTAATCCCGTGTAGTATTTCTCTCCAAAACGGGACCAAAAAGCCCCATCCACCGCACCTGGATCGGTGGTTGTCCCTATTACATAGAAGTTATTCCCCTGGGCAGGAGCGCCGGCCATCTCCTCTTTGAGGACCTGCACGCCTTTCATCATTTCGGTGTCATATTCGGTAGTTTTTCCAGCGATTTGCTCGAGCTCGTCCAGCAAAACGATGCACTTCCCCTCTTCTCGTGCCTCAACAAAGAACCTCCTGATGTTGATGGCCCGGCCGTCCACAAAGGTGCTGCCTATCGTTGCGGTGCAGAGGATCCTCAGAGTTAACTTGTACTCGCCCGCCAGCGCATGGGCGAGGGCGGTCTTTCCCGTCCCGGGAGGCCCGAAGAGGAGCATGTAGTTTGACTTGACCTTAGCAATCTGAGGGCTGTCTTTCAGGAGCTCCTTAATCGCCATCCTCGCCGTCCGCTTCGGTCCCTCCATGCCAGCGATTTTCGCCAGATTCCAGCCGGCATCAGGGTTTTGGTCTTCACCGGGCCTCATACGTCTCCTTTCGGTTGTAGTCGCCTGGCATCCTCATGATTCCGGCTCTAAGGCATGTCATATTTCTTTCGGAGGCCCGGGCGCGATAGGGATGGCGGCCTTGCACCGGCGAACGGGAGGGCGACTCACAGGCTCTCCGCCTTGCGGAGCCGTTCAATGTCCTTCTGAATCTTTTCAATCTCGCGTTGCGACACGCCGGCTTCCGTGGCCCATTTGGCCATCTCTTCTAGGTCGGCAACGGTGGCGCTCCACGACTGTTGCCTGGCCGATTCCAGGAGCGTTTCCGGGGTGAGGGCTCCTTCGCCTTTTGCCCGTTCGACTACTTGAGAGATGTCTCTTCCGGTGGCCATGGTGAGCCGGGAAGCGAACTCCTCGATGTCCAGCTCAGTCAATTTACGCCTTTCACTCCCGAGTTCATTCTTCAGAACCGATGTCCTTTCGGCCTGTTCGGGCAGTCCAACGTAGTACTTCTCTCCAAAACGGGCCCAGACGGCCTTCTCCACTGCCCAGGGACTGTTGGTTCCCCCCATCATGTAGAAGTTGTTCCCCTGGGCAGGAGCTCCGCCCATTTCCTCTTTGAGCACCTGCACGCCTTTCATCATTTCGGTGTCATATTCGGTAGTTTTTCCAGCGATTTGCTCGAGCTCGTCCAGCAAAACGATGCACTTCCCCTCTTCTCGTGCCTCAACAAAGAACCTCCTGATGTTGATGGCCCGTCCGTCCACAAACGTGCTGCCTATTATTCCGGCGTTGATTGATTTCAGGACTAACTTGTATTCGCCTGAAATCGCGAATGCCATGGTGGTCTTGCCCGTGCCGGGTGGTCCGAAGAGGAGCATGTACCTTGACTTTACCCTGGCAATCTGAGGGGTGTCTTTCAGGAGTTCCTCGATCGCCAGTTTGGCTGTTTTCTTGGCGGTGGTCAGCCCCGCTATCCTGGCGAAATTCCACTCTGAAAATATCTGCCCGCCGCAGGCCAGTACCCTGAGAATACGCACGCGCTCGTTGCATTCTTCGCAAGATGTATCGTCCTTGTCGGGGAGACGTTTGCCACACCGCCGGCACCTTTCTTCACGGCTGGAGGCATAGTGCCAGTCCTTCAACAAGCCTGATGTGTCCTTGAGCCAGTTCTCGAGCTTGTTCAGGTTGTGGATGTTGCAGTACTTGTGGGAGAACTCTTCGATTCGCTTCAGGTATGATACATCGAATGTCAAGCTTTGACTGGCATAACGCCTCGCCAAAAACGCATCGGTCTCCTCTCGGGAATGGTTAATAGGGATCGTCTTGAGGTAAGAGCCTTGGGAAGCCCCGGCACCACTCAGGAATTGCATAAAGACATCGTAGCCGTCCTGGTCGCCCGCGTTCTGGTCGGGTTTCACCTGGGGGTCATCGTCCCTCAACATGACCACCAGGTGTCCCCTTTCCGCCAGGCCGGCATTAATCATTATCGCGCGGAGCAGCTTTCTAATCTGTTCTTTGCTTGTTCTTTTTTCATCTTCACCCTCTTCAGCAAACACCCTATCTGTGTGCATGATGAGACAGACCCTCGGGCCAGTGCCTCCGTCCCCAAACCGCTTCGTCTTCAACATCCGTTCAATCACTGCCTCCAGAGTCTTGTACCCCGAAGCGTCCGGTATCAACTCGTCCTCGCCGATGCCCTTTGCCTGTTTCCTTTGCGCAGAAGATAACCCCGCATCTGGTTGAACCGTTGGTTTGCTGCCCGTGCCTGTGGTTGGCTTGACCGGCTCTTTGGCCAGCGAATCCCACAGTTCTCGGCCCTTGAGTGAGACCAGGTGCGACTTAAGGGAATCGTCGCGTTGTTCCAAGCATAGTATGACTTCGAAGTTTTTCCAGACAACAAAAGCGGCGCACCTGTGAGGAGGCAGCTTTGGCGCATCGCGGTTGAAATAGAAGTAGTCTGCATAGTGCTGTCCCTGGAGGATAACAAGCGACTCATCGTAAGAATGGGTGGGGGAATAGGAACACTTGGCCAGGCAGTTGAGCCAGTCTACGGGCGATTTGGTCTCGGCTTTAGCCACACAATTCTCCCACCGTTGGAGGTACAAGAGCGAAGAGCCCGCAGCGCCTCATTGGCTATCGTCCCTGCTGCACGTGCTTCGCGACCGTCTTTTTCTGCCGTGGCTCTGTACGAGCAGGGGCCTTTCGAGCTTGGTCTTCAGACGGACGCGTGTCGGGAACGAACCTTACACCTTCGAGCGAAGCGACACCCTCCCGGCCGGCAATAAGCTGCCGGAACCGCTCCGCTTCCTTGTCGCAACCCGACCACTCTCTAAAGTCGGCGAACTTGGCCTTGATGTTGCCATCCAGGTCTACGGAGGTGACGATGCTCTGACCCATATGGTCCCGACCGGTGAACAGGACCGCGCTCTTCGGGTCGCTCGGTTCGGTGAAAGCCACGGAGTACTGGTAGCCCATGTCGATAAGGCTGTCGGCGACAAACTTGGCGATGGCATCCCGCTTAGCATATTTCTCAAGATAGCCTCCCAGCCTGGCCTCCATCTTTGCAAGCGAATCGAGGTTGGCGGCGCACGTCTTCTGCACCTTTTCGAGCAGAGCTTGGTCGAGAGTGGACCCGGCGACCGCCAGAGAACTCTCGGCTTGCTCCGCTGTCTTTTTGACCGCTTCGAACTCCGACTGCATCCACCAGCGCACGGATGGCTTGTCTGATTCTAGCGGGATATCATGGCCCGCAACCCTTACCTTCAACTCCCCGACGGCTTTGGCCGCAGCCCGGCTGGCCGCTTCAAACTGGCGGGCACGGGAGGCCGCCAGGCTAACAGCACTCTGCAACGATTTGCTGGCCGAATTGCACATTCCTGCCACCCGCCGGAATTCGGGACCGTTGGCAGCCTGTTCGATCTGCTGCGCTGTCCTTACAACGTCTTCCATCTCTTTGGCCGCGAACTGAGCCTCCTCACCGCTGAGAGCGGCGTCCAGCTCGATTCTCAGGGCGTCGGTGGCCAATCGAGCCTCCTGCTTCAGCCTGGCTTCTTCGGCCTGTTCCGCTTGTGCCACTTTCTGGGCCACGGCTCGCGCCCGGGAGGCCAGTTGCCTGGCCCGTTCCGCCGACACGTCTTTTCCTCTGGATAATGCGTCAATCTCGGTCTGAACGGCAGCGACCTGCTGTGCCGACTGGCTGGAAGTCGCCCTCACTGCTGATAGAGACTGTCTGGCTGAGGCCAGCGCGGCGCTTACCTGTTCTCTCCGCAAACGCTCCGCCTTCTCAGCGCGTTGCCGTTCCAACTGCGCTTCCTGCTCCCGTCGCTGTTGCTCTTCCCTGCGGGCCGCCTCCTCCTGCCGTTTCTGGCGGGCCGCGGCGTAGGCAGCAGCCCCCGTGGCCGCCGTTCCAGCCAGTGCCTTCATAAGCAAGGAAGTTAGACTGACCGCAGCTATGATTTCGCCGCTCATTTGCCATCGCTCCTTTCCGTGTTCATAAAGCGGTTTGGCCGGCGCCTGGAAAGACACCGATTCCCTAACGCTCCTGCAAGGCACTAGACCTGGGATCCTTCGAGTCGCCGCACTTCGGCCCAGACTTCCCTGACCTCCGTAGCCAGCGCGGGCAACTCCTTCAACACACTCGCTGTCTCAATGTCTTCCTTGGCTAACTTATCAACTTCTTTCCTGAGATCAGCTTCTCTTCTTTTCAAATCTGAGATGGAGGCTTCAATCTTCTTGAGTTCATCCTCTTTCAAGTTTCTTTCCCGTGCTGCCTCGTCTCGACTTCGAGCAATCTTCTCAATCTTCTCTTGATAGCCGTTCAGTTGTCCGTTCAATTCCTCCATTTTCTCTTTTTCGGCAGAGCGGTCGTCCAGGTCTGAGACGGCTTTTTCGAGATCACCGGGGCGATATTCGCTAAGTTCCCCAAGTTGAGCCTTGAGTTCGTTGTTGTCGGCCTCTGCCTGGGTCAGAGCCACGGCCAGTTGCTCATGCGTCAAAGCTGATATCTCTTTCAAAAAGGTCTCCATCTCACGCAGGCAAGCCTTCCACCCGGGAATATCAGCTTCTACCCGGTCATCTTCCAGGAAACGCTGCATTTCCTCCGCGAGGGCTTTCAGCCCACCCGCTCGTTCGGTGAATTCGTCCGTGCTGGATGCCATTTTCAAACCCTATTTCGGCAGCCGGAACGCATGCCAGCAGTAGTCAGCAATGCACCGATGGAGTCCGTTACGCGGGTAATCCGGGTGAGCCCTGCGCGCTTTAAAACTGATCCCGGAGGTCGAGACCTTCACCGACGCTACCGCGGGCGGAACTATCAGCGACAGGATGGCCAGATCTATTGCCGCTGCCAGCGCCGTCATGATCAGCGAAGTTTGTTTGCCGGCCTCGAAGACGAGAACCAATAACAGGATTAACAAAATCGAAAGGATGGAGATAAAGAAAATGCTCTTTTTCATTTCGCCGCCCTTTTCAGACGTGCCAGGTGTCACGAGAACACCCGCACCGCTTGTGGAAGTGTTTACGTTGACGACCAACCACTTTTCGCTTGGTGTTCCAGCTCATTTCACTCTCGCTTCCAAGGAGAATAGAAAACCCAGCGCTCTGGGGAAAGAAAGGCCAACTTGCAACCAGACGTTACACTTTACAGAACGGTCAGCCGTTTGTCAAGGGTTCTTTTCAGCTTTTTTTCCAACAGGGTCTTTGGAACGTATCCGTCCGCAAAAGATATTCCGCCTCCGGCGGCGCCGCTTGACAAAGGAGGCATTTGTGGCTAGCCGAACTTCCGCAGTTTGGGGCTTGAAGAAATTTTCCGAGAATATTTTTGCATTGGGGGTGAAGTAGGAATAAGCCGATTCCATAGCTGTTAGCCGCGTTGAAGGCGATGTAGTGCCAAAATCAGGGTATTGACTGAGGGATATAATGCTGGCATGTATTTGCACCGGTGTGGTCAATCCAGGAGCCAGAAGGATCATGTGTACTGGGAGCTGGTAGAGAACTGCCGCACGGCGCATGGTCCTCGCCAGCGGGTGGTGGCTTATCTTGGTCATCTCAGTCAGGCTGAATGTCTCGCGGTAAAACAGACTGCGGTAGGGCTACCGGGGGTCT
>JACQUA010000274.1 GCA_016210565.1 Chloroflexota bacterium | reverse complement strand
GGGCTCACAGGCACGGAGGCCTGTGGTACCGGTCCTCTGTGTCCAGCCCGAGATGTGGGACACGATCAGTTTTTCAAAGGGGGACATCCCGGTCGGCTCTCTGTTTGACGCGGCCGGGTTTTATGTAGTATAAGATAGCGTTCCACGGCACGGCATGCAAACGACGCCACCATTTGCGCAAGGCGACGCCTTGCGCAGGAGGAAACATGAAAGACGGCAAGTATGTCCTCGGAATGATGAAACCTTCTACGGAGGGGAGGGGGGCGGGCAGTGATGAGCAGCGCAAGATGCTGCCGCCGGAAGTCACCGTCACCTCGGCGGCCCTGGGAATACGCGACCTGGTGGCCGGCCAGCTTACCTCGGCCCTTTCCCGCATCGAAGAAGTGGCCGCGGAACTGGCCTCCCGAAACGTCGATGCCATCAGCATGGGAGGGACTCCGCCGGTCGTTTTCGGCGGCTACGGTTTCGACCGGAAGATCATCGAGAGGATAAACAGGGTCACTCCCATCCCGGCCACCACCTCTCAGACCAGCTCGGTCAATGCCATAAGGCTGCTGGGCGCCACGAAGATCGTCATCGTCACTCCCTTCAAGGACTACGTGAACCAGATGATAATCAGGTTCATGGAAGATTCCGGCTTCGTGGTGGGCAGCCTCCAGACGGCCAATGCGCCTTTCGAGGAGTTCCCGAAATTGCCCCTTTCCTTGAGCCGTGAGCTGGCCCTCAAAGCGGTCAAAGAGTTCCCCGATGCCCGGTGCATCTACATCCCCTGCTCGGCCTGGCCGGTCTGCGCCAACATCGAGCCTCTGGAAAAGGAGACCGGGATTCCGGTGGTTGCCGCCACCCAGTCGGGGCTCTGGGGCGCTCTGAGGCTGATGGGAGTGAAAACCGCCATCCAGGGCTACGGCAGGTTGTTGCGGGAGTTCTGACAGCCGACCTGGAGCAGACCCCGGCGTCTGTCCGTCCGGGCGAACGAAGAGGTCCGCCCGCGGCGAGGCACGCATCAGCGTGCCGCTACGGTGGCCACACAGGGCTCGTTCCGGCAAACCAGTCGCACGGGCAGGATGCCCGTAATACGGATTCCCAACGCGCCGCACGGGCAAGATGCCCGTGCTACGGAGTAGCGAAAGGAGTGTGACCCATGACCATCGATGAGCTGACCAGGCTCGTACGCGTCCGGAGGAGCATCCGCAGTTTCAAGCCGGACCCCATCCCCGACGACTATATCGGCAAGATACTGGAGGTCGCTCGCTGGGCGATGTCGGGCGGCAACGGGCAGCCCTGGGAATTCATTGTGGTGAAGGACCCCGATACCCGGGCCAGAATCTTCGAGCTCTTCAAAGCGTATCGTCAAATCGGGGACGTCATGGAAAACACCCGCGCCCCCGAAATGCGCCATCCCATAACCGGGACGACCAGCCAGGGGCAGCCGATGTTCAAGAACGCGCCGGTAATCATCGCCATCTGCGGCGACCCGCGCACGCTCCAGGCCACCGTCCTCCACGCCCAGATAGTTGGCTCCGAGCGTGAAACCTACCACATGAACATGGCCAACGCTACGTTTCTAATCCATCTGGCGGCGGCGTCACTCGGACTCGGCGCCCAGTGGGTCAGCACTTCCCCGGAATGGGAGGGGAAGCTGAAAGCCCTGCTGGGCATACCGGAGCCCATCAGGGTCCCCCAGATCGCCCCGATAGGATACCCGGACTACAAACCGGCGCCGCCCTATCGCCGCAAGCTGGAGGATCTCGCCCACTCGGAGAAGTACGATATGTCCCGGTTCCGGACCGACCAGGACGTGGTAAAGTTCATCATCGAGCTCCGCAAACGTACCACCGCTGCCTACCACCCCGCCAGGGAGGGTTGATGGACCGGCATGAAGCCACGCGCTATGATCCTGCGGCCAGGGCCTGGAACACCCCCGGACGGACAAGCCGCAACCACGGCGGCGAATGACGAAGTTCGAAAGGCCGTTTCGAGAGTGACGGAATGTTCGGCCGGCACAGGCGGGACGCCTGTGGCACTGCGGCCGCCCCCGCAGGCTAAAGACCTGTCCCGACGAGTCGGGACTCCCGGAACGGAGCGCCTACAATCCCCCCGCCCCGGTCCGCCCCCCATGCCGCGGTGCCATCCGTGATCAGGTTCCTGAGTAGCCGCGTCTACTACGGTTGGGTCGTGGTGTTCGCCTGTTTCGGCACCACCATGATCCTGGGAGAGACGTTCTTTTCGTTCGGCGTCTTTCTCAAGCCCCTGTCGGAGGAGTTCGGCTGGAGCCGGGCCCTGTTTTCCTCGGCGTATTCGGCCTTCATGGTCTCCTACGGCGTCTCCTCTTTCGTCCTGGGACGTCTCGCCGACCGCTACGGGCCGCGCTATATGCTCCTGGCCAGCGCCATCATGGTCGGCGGCGGGCTGGCCCTGGCCAGCCTGGCGACCGGCATAAACCAGATGCGTCTCTTCTTCGCCATCGTGGGGCTGGGCGCAGGGGGTACTTTGACCGTCCCGGCTTCGACAGCGCTGCGGTGGTTCACCGGCAGGAGGCAGGGGCTGGCCCTGGGGATAGTCTCCGCCGGCGTGGGGGTGGGCGCCATGGTTTTTGCTCCCCTCATCAACTATCTCATCGAGAATTACGACTGGCGGCAGGCCTTCCTGGTCGCCGGGATCATTTCCTTCGCCCTGGTGTTTCTCTGCCTCCTCTTCATCGTAGAAACCCCGCAGAAGCTGGGACTGGCCGGTGAAGGCCGGCAGGACAGTAGCCCTCAAACTTCCCCCCAGGAATGGACCGGGCAAGAGGCGATGCGTACGGGCCCGCTATGGCTGGTTATCGCCATGGCCTGCATCGGCGGATTTGCCTTCAACGGGATATCTGTGCATCTGGTGGCCTACGCGATAGACGCCGGCATCTCGTCCGCGGTGGCCGCCGCCGCCCAGGGCCTGATCGGAGGGTTCAGCATCCTCGGCAGGATCGGGGGCGGAATTCTTGCTCAAAAGAAAGGGTGGGGATTCCAGATGACGATTGCCTTTGTCGGCACCACCGCAGCCGCAGCCTCTCTGTTCTTCCCCGGCCCGCCGCTGGTCCTCTACCTTTTCTCCCTGGTCTTCGGCGCCTGCCACGGAATGAGAATGACGGCCCAGACCGGCCTCATGGCGACATTGTTCGGGACCCGGTCGGCAGGCGAACTCATAGGGCTCTTGAACGCCGTCTCCACGATACTCGGCGCCTTTGGGCCTGTGTTCGCCGGCGCGTTTTTCGACCGCACCGAAAGCTATCTGCCCGCCTTTTCATTCTTCATCTTTTTGTATCTGGCCGCTATTGTCATGGCCTTGCGGCTAAAGCCGCCGCGGGGGGCGGGGGTTGGAAGGTTAGAAGGTTCATAAGGTTCATAAGGTTGAAGGGAGGCGTAGCCGCTCCGTTCCGGGAGTCCCGACCCTTCGGGACGGATCCTTGGCCTGCGGGGGTGGGCCTCTGGTTTGAAGGTTCGTTGAGTTGTTGAGTTATTGGGTTATTGGGTTACTGGGTTATTGAGTTATCGGGTTATCGGGTTCCCCGTGCCCGAGCCCGTTGCCACCATAGTGACGGGAGGGGCGCGAAAGGCATAAAAAAAGCGAGGCCGCATGTTTTTAATATGCGGCCCCGCTTGGTAAAACTACCTTATTTACCTTTTTAGAAGTTCTCGGACCAGACCCTTCCGAGTCTTATGACCCGAGGGAGGGACCAAGTCCCTTCATCCCCCGAAAGTGGCGGGCCTGAGCCCGATTCCGAGTGCCCCTGGTCTTGCGACAGGGGCCTCACATTTCTACCTGCCATACTCCATATAATTTCTGAACCGTCACTAAACACCTCCTTTTCGGAAGCCTCTTCATTTCAGCTTCCAATACTATATTAGCACGGTTCCGTCAACTTTGTCAAGTGGCCGAAGGGATTTGTGGCCGAAGGGATTTGAAGATTGCAAGATTCCCCACCCCGGGGACATGGTTCCTCAATTTTCTGGCTGTAGTCTGCAATCTGCAATCCGGGGGCATGTGCAACGTGCCCGTACGGGTTTGGCTAGGGAATCTGTAATCTGCAGTCTGTAATCTTCAATCTCTCTGTCTTCCCCGCCCGGGAGATACGGGCGGACCGGAGCGGGGGGCGTCCCCGCTCCGGCCCGGCGGCTGGGTAACTTTTCCTTTGGACTTTTCGATGGCCTTCTCGATCCCGGGGCGGGCAGCCTCGGGCGCTTTTTCCAGGACACGCCGCAACACCTCTTCATGTTTCTCCCTGTTGCGTTCGAGGAGGCGCTCAACGTCTTCCTTCGCCTTACCGGATTTCTTCTCGGCAGCCCTGGCCAGGCGACCGGCGATTTCCCCTCCGTTTTCTGCGTCTTTGAGCAGCCCTTTCTGAACGCCGGGGGTAACCAGGAACACGATGGTCACGGCATCGCCGACCTCGATCTTTCGCACCATCCCCGGCGGCAAATCCAGCGTGATGGTCTTTCCGGAGGCGTCCGTAAAGGTGACCTCCCTCCCCGAGATGGCTACCACCACGCCCCGGGCCTGCTGATGACTGGGCTTCTGCGGTATCACCATGACCCGCTTGGCCACCAGGGCGGAGTCCAACCTCTCGGCCAGCACGGCCACCCGGTCGCCCACCTTAACATCCGCCAGTTTTGCATCTTTGCGCGGGGGCATCCAGAACTGCGTCCCGGCGTCAACGGCAAGCGCTACCGTGCCCTGTTTGGTGTCGAGCGAGATGGAACTGGCGACAACCTCCCTGACAGTCCCGAAGAAACCGTGCCTCACCGCCAGAGAGCGCTCACCGCGCAACTTGACTTCTATTTCAATGGCCGCCAGCGTAACGGGGTCGTAGACGGCTTCCGCAAACTGCCCCGCTTTCAGGTCCTGAATGGAGGCCGGGTCCTTGCCCCAGACCTCGATCTCCGTTGCCGGCGTGACCGACAGGGTGACCGGCGTTCCCTGCCGCGGAGCGATGGTGATTTTCCCGGCGGCGATATCGACGGCGGTTATCGGCCCTTCCGCCCTGGTCTTTGCCGGCTTCGGCGTGGCGGTCGGGACCGGGGTAGTCCCCAGCGTAGGCATGGGCGTCGGGGTGACGGCCGGGGTAGGCGCCGGAGTAGGCGTGGGCGTGGGGGCGACGGCCGGGGTGGGCGTGGGCGTCGGGGTGACGGCCGGGGTTGGCGTGGGCGTCGGGGTGACGGCCGGCGTGGGCGTGGGCGTCGGGGTGACGGCCGGCGTGGGGGTCGGAGTCTGGGCCAGCGTGACGCCGTTGGGAACCAGGAGCAAAGCCAGGACGAGGAATAATACCGGGATCAAATGCCTGTATTTCATCTCTGTTTCTCCTTCAGGGAATATAAATCACTGTCAGTATCTGGTTGGATTGCCTCCCGTCCGAATCCGTCGCCACCACTTCCAGGAGATTCGGCCCCTCCAGCAACGTGACATCCAGGTCAAAGTGTCCGTCGTCGCCCACCGGCACGATCCTGCCGTTGACGCTTACCACCGCGTCGAGAGCCGCCGTGCCACTCAACTTTGCCGGACTGGACGTCAGGATGCTTTCGTCTGCCGGCCCGGCTATCTGCAGCAGGACTGCCCCGGCAGGCGACGGAGCGGCCGGCGGCTGCGTCGCCGTTTGAGCGGGTGGGGCGCCCGGGGTTGAAGCAACGGGTGCCGGCGTCCGCGGCGGAATGGCGGCCGCCGGGGGTTGAGCAGTGGCCGCGGGAGACCCGGGCGACGGAACGGCCGTTCTTGCCCCGGGAGCGGGCTGCGTCGCCGATGGGACCGTTGCCGGCGCTGTAATCGGCGGAGCGGTCGTTGTCGGGGCCCGGTCCTCACCGCAAGCCGATGAAATCAGCAAGATCCCCAGCAGAACGCTGCAGGCGAAAATTCCGGCTATGCGTTTCCGCGGCGGATTCACTGTGGCGCTGGTTTGTGTCATGATTACCTCCGTCTGGCGCTGGGCCGAATAGGATTGGGAACTGAATCCTGTTGTCGCTTATTGTAACGGCGCTGGCCGCCGGGGCGTTACGTTACTTTAGTCATAGCCCGGCAGGGCGGAAGTGCAGTCATTCTGAGCGAAGACTCGCGCAAGCGAGTCGTAGTCGAAGAATCTTTCAGGCGGGGAGGGCAAAAACTCTTCGACTTCGCTCAGAGTGACACTAGTCAGCTCGGACTATTGACAAGAACTGCGATAATTCGCTATGCTTTCGGCGTGGCGAGGGACGGCTGTGACCCCGCGGCAGGTTCGGCTTTCCAGCCCGAGCGAGTGACCGAGTCAAGGAGGTTATCATGACAGAATGGAGAGCAGTGCTGCTTATTATCCACCTGGCGGCCACCCTGGCGATGGCGGCCCCCCTGTATATGCTCATCGTCGTCAACGAGCGGGTGCGTTTCGGGGCGCCACTGGGGTATTACACCGACCGTTACATGGAGAACATCATACGCAACAACGCCATCCGGTGCTTTGTCTTCCAGGCTACCATCCTGGTCACCGGGTTGGCGCTCGTCGCTGTTACGGGTCGCTGGGCTTCCCTCTTAACCGATCCGGCGATGGTCGTCAAATGGGTGGCGCTGGGGGCGCTGGCAACCCTCCTCTCTCTCGTTCATTTCTCTATCCAACCTCGCATCGAGGCCCTGGTAAACCAGGTCAAACCTAACGAGCCGCCGCCGCCGGACATAGGTCCCAAACTGGCCGTCCTGCGAGTCCGCCGGAAGAAACTCTCCGCCACGTGCCTTTTCCTGGTCCTGACGAGCGTCATCATGGGGCTGCGGGTCATGTTCCAGTACAACTTCTATCTGGCCCTGCTGTTCGTCGTTTTGAGCGCTGTTTATGCCTGGCGGGCCTATCGCAAGCCCCTCCCGTTTGGTTGGATATAGCAGCTTTCTCGTGACGACAGCCGTTCGACACCCGCTCCGCTTTGCGAGAGTCCGCACGGCGGACAAGGGGTGTCGCTACGGCCTGCGAGGCGGAAACAGGACACAAATGTTCGAATGGGTCAAAGCCCTCGAAGGGAAAACTACCACCCGGAAGCGGGATTTCTTGATGGCATTCCTTCGGGAAAACGCCATCCCCTTCCGCGTGCAAGCCTTTGCCAGGCTGGGCTACCGCGGCGCCAATCTGATCGTCTCCAGCGGACCGGCGCACCCTGCCGTCCTTGTTACCGCCCATTACGACAGCGTGCCCGGGAGTCCGGGGGCTAATGACAATGCCTCCAGCGTAGCAGTGTTGATGAAGCTGTCCCAGGGAATCCGGTCGCTTCCGAAAGAATTGACGGTCGGGATCATCTTCATGGACGGCGAAGAAGCCCGGCTCAGGGTGGGACCTTTCCGCTGGGGGTGCTGGGGCTCGCAGGCCTACCTGAGAGAGCACAGCCCGGAAGACGTCCGGGCCGTATACAACCTGGAGTGGTGCGGTGAAGGGGATTTCGTAGCGCTCTGGCCGGTGGACAGGGGAGTGAAGCAGACAGCAGCCTTCAAGGTCCTTGAGAAGGTGTTACTGGACCGGGGATATCCGTACGATACGGCGACAGTCTCGCGGTTGGTGGTCTCCTCCGACCACTGCTCTTTCCGCTCGCGGGGCATTCCGGGCGCCTTCGCCCTTTCTCTCCTGCCGCGAGAGGAGGTAGAGCTATTAAGGCGTTTCTTCGCCAACCGGTGGGAGATCCTCAAGTTCTTTCTCCGGCGGCAGGGCGGCCTGAAGTGCAGCCTGTTGCAGAGGCTCCACAGCAGCCAGGACCGCTCCGAATTCATCCGTGAAGAAAGCCTGGAGTTGGCCTTCGACATAATGCACCAGACCTTGCGCGTCTGGTGTAGCAGCCCGAGCGGGCCATCTGCCTGAGGTTTCCGTCCCGCGCCGAAACCGTAGCGGCTTGATTCATCAAGCCCGGGACCAGGTTTGATAAATCAAACCGCTACGGCCCTGGCGGGTGGCCGGAGCCCGTACCACCGGCTGGCTGCTTCTGACTAAGGCAGTAACACAAAGCTCGTGTCCCTCAGACCGACGATCTGCTGGATTAGGAAGAGGGCATCATTCATGCTTATGCGGTCGCCGCCCGAGCCGTCGTGATGGATACTGGCGGCGTTCAGGGGATCGAGCTGGGAAACATCCAGCATCCCCACCCTGTGCTGGGCGATAAACAGGGCATCGCTCGCGTCGGAGTGCGGCCTGCCCCGGACTGCCCCCCGCCGGAAGGTGATGGTGGTTGGGGCATCCTCCTCCATCTCGAACTCGTCATCTCCGGCGATGAGAGATGGCAGTTTCACAGTGATGTCCACCTGAGCGTCCCTGGCCCCGGTCAGGCGGGGTACCAGCCGGGCGAGGGTGGTCCCCGGGAGGGGTGGCTTTGCCTTAACGGCGGCGGCAGGGAGAGAAGAGGCCCCGGAAGCCGGCCGGGACAGTACCGGCACGTTAAAACCGTCCCCGCCCTCCCGCCCGCCCAGCATGGCGGCCGAGCCGGACGGCACAAGGAGTTCGCCCCTGAATTGCTTGATGTTCTTCTGAAGGAGGACCTGTTCCCCCGTGGCCGGGTTGATGATGTCACTGATGCCTATGAAGATGACTACCACGCCGTCCTCGTCCAGACCCACCCGGACAGACTTGCGGATTTTCAGCTTTTCCAGGCCGGTAACCGAGCCATGGACGGCGGACCCCGGAATCGGGAGTCCTTGTGTGTCGGAGAGCAAGGCGGTTGTCAGGGCGAGGGAGTGAATGCCGGGCGTGAGGGCGGTGACGTTTATTGTGCCGAGAAGGACGTCTCCGGTGGGGCCGGGCCACACCGTGATGAAAGCTGCTATGGTGAGTCGACCGTTCGCGTTTGCCGGTTCGAGAGCCGTACTCGTGACAGCGAACGGAGGGGTTCCTACAACAGCATTGATTCTTATCCTGGCGGGGTCGAATAGCACACTGAGTTCAAAAGTACCGAGCCCTGCCGGGCTCCTGATGTTTCTGGCCCAGACCTCAACGTTCCCACGGGAAGACCGTCCGGCGAGGGTAACGGTTCCCAGTTCGAGACGGGCTCCCGCGGCTGGGGTGGGCGCCACGGTGGGGGTAGGAGTAAGGATCGGCGTCGGAGACGGAGTTGGCGTCGGCCCCGGGGTGGGAGATGGTTCAAGCACCCGGCCATCGGGGTCATATCTACCGGCAGCCGTGTCCCCCTGGGTGGAAGCAGACCGCGCCGGGAGGCCCGGGGCCTCCAGGAGAAGCAGCGGGAAGACGAGAAGCACGGCGAGCGACGCCACAAATACGAGACTCTTCAGGCCGAGGCGGAACATTATTTTCCTCCTGCTTGGCGGTAAGCTCGACGCCGTGAGCTTGCCGGACGGGTGACTGACAGCATGATATTCCGTTTCGCAGCCGGTGTCAATGCCTGCGCCGCCCGCTGAAGATGGCAGGTTACAGATTACAGATTCATGATTCGAGATTGATGGCAAGACGTTCACCGATAACGGCGCTTTCTCCGGCTGGACTGGCTGGCAAGCCACCCGACACTAATACGAACGCGATAATAAGTGCTGCATCGCCCTTCTAATTCGAAAGGAAGCGTTTTCACACGAAGACCCAAAGAACACTGAGACACAAGATAACGTTGTTGGTGTTAACACGTCCGCGATACAGATTCCTTTGCCAAAGATGTGCCTTTGTGTGGTATTATGCGTCATGACTTAGTGCGTCTAGTGCAGCCGTTAGCTGACAGCCTGTTCCGACAAATCGACAACTCAATAACTCAAGGAACTCAATGAACCCGATTCTCGAATTTGTCCGCCGCACCGGCTTCCATCCCCTGAAGTTGTGTCATATCTTCGTCTACGGCCGGTTCCCGGGACTATACGCCCGGGCCGTGTCAAACCTGATGACCAGGGGACCGCAAACCTTGAAAGATGACCTGGTCGAGAACTACCACGGCAAGGTGGTCCGGCTTGACGACGCCAGAAAGATCGTTTCGGTAAACCGGCTGGTGGATCTCAGGAATCTGGAAACGGTTATTCCATACAAGAATGCCCGGGAACTGATCTTGAATGGTCCGGACACGATTGCTGCCTACGAGTGCATGTGCCGTTCGGTCCGGGCGAATCCATGCAAACCCAGCGATGTCTGCCTGGTAATCGGCGAGCCTTTCGCCAGCGGCATCGTGACGGTCCAGCCCGGAAAGGCCAGAAAGATATCGAGGGAAGAGGCCGTTGGCATTCTCGAAGCAGAACAGGAACGCGGGCACATCCATACCGCGTTCTTCAAGGACATCATGCTTAACCGCTTCTACGCCATCTGCAATTGCTGCCGCTGCTGCTGCGGCGCGATGAAGGCGACGCTGGAGTACGAGCTTCCCATGATTGCCCCTTCCGGCTATGTCTCATCGGTCTCGCAAGACTGCAACGCCTGCGGCCTTTGCGTGGACTTCTGTCCCTTCGGCGCTATCAGCCTGGACGGAGAGACGGCGAAGGTTGATCCCAAAAGGTGCTTTGGCTGCGGCCTCTGCCAGACCCGCTGCCGGTCCGCCGCCGTTTCCTTGATCAAAGCCCCGGAAAAAGGCGAACCCCTGGATATCGAGACTCTTGCAGCTAATACGCATGGCGGACCCACCCAGGCAGCGCCAGTTTGATGTTAGTGCACCCCCTGCCCAACATCGGCCGGCACGAGCAGACATTGAAGGACCCTGATGAGAAAAAGGAATCGCAGCAGGGGATCGGGAGCAAGGGTGTTCTGTCCGAGTTGCTATAGCACAGTGTCAAGTATGGCATCTTCACGAGGTCTGATATAATTGTCGGTGTCAAGGTCGGCGCCAGGGCGCTTATGCGCCCGCAGCCTGCCGGCGACGGAGCGAAACGATGAACAAACTTGAAGAAATGATCAAGGAACTCCCGCCGGAACTCCAGCAAGAGGTGGAAGACTTCGTCCGGTTCCTGCTGGAAAAACGAGTGAAAAAGGAGAAGCCGAGGCACGAGTTCAAGTTCGACTGGGAAGGAGCGCTGAAGGAAGAGGGAGAACAGTACACGTCGGTTGAATACCAGCACAAAGCCCTGGACTGGCGGGGCGACTAGTGTATCTCCTCGATACAAACATCATCGTCGAGGTGCTTTTCCAGCAGGCCAAATCCAGTGAAGCCAAGACGCTCCTTGACGCCAGCCACCTTCATACACTTTACCTCACGGACTTCTCCCTGGCTTCTGTGGGCGTCATGCTCTTCCGAAAGAACATGCACGAAGTGTTCTCTCGGCTGGTTGATGACCTGATAGGCGGAGGTGGGATCCGGTTGCTTCACCTGGAAGTGACGGATATGCCGAGCGTTGCGAGCGCGTCAAAGACATTCAATTTAGACTTTGACGACGCCTGTCAGTACGCCGCGGCCGGGAAGTACAACCTGACTCTGGTGAGTTTCGACACGGATTTTGACAGGACAGAACGGGGTAGGAAAACCCCGGCCGAGGTCCTGCAGAAATAGGCCCTATCGGCCTCTGACGGCAGCCTCGAAAAACCCGGCGTGAACCCACCTTGTAATGCCGCTCGGTCGTGGATTTTCAGGAGAGTACCACTCTACAAAACATTTGCTGGGGTAGCGTGGATCCCACCCCTCCTTTTCCAATTTCGCCACGAACTTTTGGCGCTTGCGGGGTACCGTTACCAAGATCTGCCAGCACTGCTTCTCAATATCCAGGTCCAGGCTGAAAGCCTCGCGCCCCTTCGCGTTGAGATAACACAGGTAGGCCCGCTCTCGACCCCGGGTGTGCTGCATGAGTCGGATCTCATTACTGATGGTCGGAAGGCGGCTACAACTCAAGGTCCCATTGGTTCTTCGCGACTATCCGCTCCAGACGCCCAAAGAGTTTCTTCCCCGAACTCATCCCATCTTCTGCTATCGCGATCTCCGTGAGCCCTTTCGGCGGATATCGTTCGTAATCCAGAAAACGATACAACCACTCAACGCATTGGCGTTCAACCTCGTTCCTGGCTCCCCCGGAGATTCTCCTGCACTCTTCGCTTATCCACTGCCACGTTAAGTCCTGGCCAGACACAAACCCCACCAGCTTTTCGGTTTTCTTCTTTTCACCGAACTTCAGTGGGAGTTCTCTCCCCCACCGGTCGTCCCCGCCACCATCCGCGTCTTCCTGCCTGTTCATGCAATAATACTGGCAACCTGTTTTTGGCCCCCAGCCCCAGGAGCTTTTTCTTTATGTACTTCTTGCACTGTCCGACCAATCCTCGAGTTCTTCGAGCTTCTTGAGTTCTTGGAGTTATCGCCTTGGTGGGGATTGGGGCGTGAGCTGGAATGGCGAGGGGTACCGCCGGACTGCCGATACCTGATAGCTGACCGCGGGCGGACACGGGTCCGCTCCTACTGCTTCCCCAGCTTATACAGTCTCTTGTACACCCACGGCACATCCGGGGCCACCGCGTAAGCCTTTTGTAGTTCCTTGGCGGCTTTCTTGTATTTACCCTGCCTCCGGAGCTCGAGGGCCTGCTGGAGGTGCTGCTCCGCTTTCGGTATTTCGGGATTGGGCTTTCTCCTCTTCATCACGGCATATTCCAGGTTCTGCAGCCTGTCACCCGCCTTGTCCAGCTTCTGTTTGGTCGCTTTGAGATATTCCATATAGACCGTTTCAGCTTCCGCCTTGTCCCCCTGGATGATATGGGAATGCGCCAGGTTGAGACGGGAAGCCACATCCTTGGGATTCAGCCGGACCGCCTCCTTCAACTCGGGAATCGCCAGTGCCACGGCCTCTTCGAGTTTGAAATGTACGTTGACCCCCCTGGTAACCGCCAGTTCCGGGGCCGCCAGATAGGTGCGGGCCAGGTCGAAACGGTAACGGTAATCCCTGGGATTTTCAGAAATGGCCCGCTTGAAATGACTGATGGCCTCCTGTAGGTCGTATTCTTTGCGGTACGGGTCCCGTAGCTTGAGGCCCCGTTCCCAATGTTGCTTGGAAGCATCTTTTTTGAATATAAACATCGTTTCCTCAAGTAGGAAGTAGTAGCAAGTAGTCAGCAGTCAGTGTCCCTTATAGTCTACCACAGACGGTTCTTCGTTCACCGGCCCGGCGGGCATACCATCCTTCAAGCCGGGCAGGAGCGTGGCTTTCCGCCAACACACCGTTTCCGGCACGTCTTTCAGGTCTCCGGTCGTCAATAGTAATGCTTCCTATTCTGCGCCGCCAGTTCAACGGTCTTCGCAATCCTCTGCAGACGCGTCTCCTGCGTTTTCGCCTCGTCAACCCAATAGCAGTATAGCAATTTGGCGGACGGAGCAAAGCCGGCAAAGTTCCTCCAGGCTTCGCTGTTGTTCATCAAAGCCTCCCTGAGGTCCTCCGGCACGGTGAAGCTCTTGCTTGAGGGAACAATTCGCCCGTCTTTCATTCCCTTCTCATAGGCATCAAGACCGGCCGGGGTCATTCTTCCAGCCTTGACCATTCTTTTGGCTCTCTCGATGTTAACCTCAGACCAGGCGCTTCTGGCCTTCCGAGGAGTATACCGCTGCATGTACCGGTCTTCGTCAAGTTTTCTTATCTTGCCGTCAATCCATCCAAAACAGATGGCCTCTTCAACAGCGTCATTGTATGGGACACTCGGTTTGCGTGTGTGTTTCTTGTAGTAAACAAGCCAGACCCCCTTTTGCGATAGATGGTTCTGCTTGAGCCATGACCGCCACTCCCCACGGTCCAGGGCATACACAGTTTCAGAATCGTCCATAACGCTCCCCGGGGAGAGTAGTACAGTACCACAGGCCACCGTGCCTGTTAAAGCCGGAATTCTTCCAGGCACGAAACCACCGGGCGGCGGCCCGACGAATCGACCTGGGGGGCACGCGCAGCGTGCCGCTACGGACTCAGGACTCCAGACTCCGCCGGAGCTGGTTTGTCAGCGGCCCCCTCGTCTATCTGCTGGTAAGACAGTGATGGCAGACCGCCCTGTTGGCGCGCATGCTCAATGGTAATGGCCACAAGATTCCCCTGAAGCATCGATATCAATGTAGATGTTCTCGTTTATTTTCTTCGTTTCGGCGATAGCCTGAGTGCGCACCCGTAAAGGGTGCGGCTACGGGAACTACGAGCCGTGACCGCGACATGTTCCGGCTTGCCAGAGTACGGCCCTCGCAGGCACGGTGGCCTGTGGTACTGGGCGGGGCACGCGCAGCGTGCCGCTACGGACTCAGGACTCCAGACTCTAGACTCACAACTCTTAGACTGCCAGCGGGTGCGGCGTGCACTCCGGGTTTTCCACCCTGAACTCGTAGCGGTCGAACGGGACCGGCTCCTTCCAGGTGTGGGGCTGGCCGTCTTCGCCCATCTTGACGATTATCCATCGCAGCCAGTTCTTGTCGTCCCGGAAGGGATATTCCTCCCGGAAGTGCCAGGCCCGGCTCTCCCTTCTCTCCAGGGCAGCCAGAAATACCAACTCGCCTACCTGCACCAGGTTCCGGGCTTCGACCGCCTTGACCAGGTCATGGATGTCCGCCGCCCGCATCTCCGCCAGCTTCTTCTTCAATTCCTGGAGCTTCCGAATGGTGTCCTTGATGCGGACCTCGCGCTTGAACAGGCTGACCTTCGCCGGGATGACGATGCTCTGGAATTCTTTGACGATATCATCGGGACGGTAGCCATCTTTTCTGTCCAGCAAGGCAAAGGTGCCTTCCAGGGTTTGACTGACCTGGCCTTCGACCAGGGGGACCAGGCTGGCGTTCGCGGCGGCAGCCTCACCGGCGCGATAGCCGCCGACGTTGCAGAAGGCCAGGTTGACCCCGCCGGCCGAATAAATGCCATGGACCGGGTTCCGCGCCGCCGCCCCGGCGGCATAGAGGCCGGGGACGGTAGTCTGGCACTGCAGGTCGACGCGGATGCCGCCCTCGCCGCAGGACGACGCCACCTGCACCACGGGGGCGCATTCCACCGGCTTCGTACGGACGTCGATCCCGCCCTCGTCGAATGGCCTCAGCGTGGTGGGCAGGAGTCGGCGGATCATGGCGACGTCCTCGGGGGTAAAGCTGGTCATGTCCCAATAGCAAGGGCCCCTACCGGAAACGCCTTCTTTGGCGAACCCTTGCACCAGGGTGCTCAGCTTCGATCTTTCCAGCATCGCGGGGTCGTAACGGGTCATGAAGCGGTCGCCTCGGGCATTGACGAACTTAGCACCCATCCCTACCAGCAGGGCCTGGCTGCCGGCGTGGAAACGCTTCTCAAAATAAGAGACGTTGCCGGTGGTGCAGAACTCCATGTTCAGAAGCTCGGCGCCGGTGCGGTAGACCATGGCCACGCCATCGCCGGCCAGGTTGTTGACGAAGTGGCAGCGCATCTTGGAGCCGATTTGCCCCGAAGCCATGACCACCGCCCCGGCGTGGAAGACAGTTGGAGTCCCTTCCCGTGTTTGAATTCCGACCGCGCCGCAGACCCTGGCCAGGGTAGGGTACTTGCCATCGGAGGTGAGCAACTCGGTGATGGTCAGACGGTCTACGATGCTGACGCCCAGTTGCTCGGCTTTTCGCCGCATCACGTCCATCATGGTGTGCCCGTTGCATAGCACCGCCCCGGTGACGCCGTGGCCCCGCCCCCTCTTGACGAGCAGGCTGCCATCGGGGTTCCCTTCGAAAGGGACGCCCCAGTCAACCAGGTCCTGGACGCGGTCTTTCTGCTCCTTGAGCAGGGTTTCCACCCATTCCTGATCGTTGAGGTATTCCCCGCGCTCAACGATTTCCTTCTTCCAGGCCTTTATCTCGGCGGGCGGGGTGGGGGCCAGCATCTGGTTGGTGAAAGTGCTGGCCCCGCTGCGGGCGACCCTGGCCTTGTCCACCAGGATGACTTTTTTCCCGAGCTGGGCCGCCCGGATGGCCGCCCAGCACCCCGCCAGCCCCCCGCCGATTACCAGCACGTCAGTTTCTTTGCGTTTGATTTCCATTAAGTATCTTCCTATTCGTCGTCGTTCACTTTCTTTTCAACAAGTCTTTTGCAGCATCCACGAAATGCTCGGCCTTATCGACAAGGGTTGTCACTTCCTCAAGGCCAATTACGGCGTAGACTTCATAGTCGCTGAGCTGCCTTGCATTGAAAGCATCCCTCAATATGTCGGCAAACTCTCTGCTCATCAAGCCGGGCTTAACGATGTGTTCGCCAAACAACGACCTGAGGCCGGCGTGGCTCTTCGCCCTGATTCCTCTGGAGTACAACACCGCCTCGGCCGCATGGAACAGGCAGTAGTACGACCTCGAGACTGCACCGTACAACTCGCGCCCGTTCAGCAGCATTCTGGCTCCCCTCAGGGCTTCATCTGCCCGCTTTAATGCGACTTCCACGAACTTGTTGGAAGGTCCCGTTGTCATAAAGAGCAACCCCTTCTTCAAGCACGTTTTCGAGGTATGGTGATCCCCATTCAAGATACCGCCTGAAATTCTCCCGGGAAAGGTAGACCAGACTGGTGGCAGTTGAGTTCTCGAGGTCTATGTCGCCCATCGTTGCAGAGATTTGGGCCTTCACCGAACCGCCGACATCCTGGCCGATGACAAGTATGTCTATGTCACTTTCCAGGGGGCGGTATTGACCACGGGCCGCAGAGCCGTACAGCACAACGGCGTCTATCTTGCTGCCCAGTTCGGCGACCAGCGCTTTCTTTAGTTCTTCGGCAACTTCTCGATAAGACTTCGTTCTGGCAACCACAGTATTCCCTCGCTGCTTGGGATAACTCCCTGCAAGCCCGAGACAGCTTGATTATACACCAAGAACTATTTGGGCCTGAAGTTCTGCAACTCGGACAGTGGGAAGCCCGTAGCGACACCCCTTGTCCCGACGCGTCGGGATCGAACCGTGGCAGTCAATCCGGCACGACAGGGACAAGCCCTGTCGCTACGGGTGCCCAGAGCCGGCGTCCAGTGTCTGAGTTGCAGAATCTGGTAGAATGACGTGGCCCGAATAGAGCAAAGTCCGTATTCCCGCCGTGACATTGTCTGGCTGAATTCGAACGGACGCTATGACCGGTCACACTGGCAAAGGAGGACACGCGATGGACTCAAGAAGACTGTCGGGACTGGCAATGAAGGAACTGGTGGAGGGAGATAAACTGAAGAGGGTTGATATTCTCCTGACCCGATCCCAGGGAAGTCTGGTGGGCTGGCTGATTCGCTTCGGGACGCGGAGCTACTGGAACCATGCAGCAATGGTCTACGTCATCCGGGACCCGAAAGAGGGATACAGCAACACGTTCATAATAGAGTCCAGCGGCGGCGGCGTGGACATTCACAACATCTCGCATTATTTCGAAAGGCCGAAGCAGCATGACGTGGGCATCAGGCGCCTGGAAACGGAATGGTTCCAGTCGGGCAAGACAGATTTCCCCCGCAAAGTCCGGGGCTTGGCCCTGCAAGAAATAGACGACAAGTATGACTACCGCCGGCTGGTCAATATCGGCCGCCGAATATTGAGGCAAATGATACTGGCCTTCCTTTTTCCCTGGCTGCGGACCAGGCCCGAGGCGAAAAGGAGGGCGCGCCTGCCGCGAATCGCCAGGATCTTCGGGGTCAATTCCTACATTTGCAGCGGCTTCGTGCAGTGGGCTTACTATACTACGGTCGTCAGGGCCCAGGAGAAGCGCAACGCCAGTGAGCAAATGCTGCGGGACGTGATTTTCAATCCGGAGATCCTGGAAGCTGCCGATGAGGATACATTGCTCTCAACTACCCCGGCGGACATAGCCAACTGTGACCGGTTGCGCTGGAAATACATCATCAAAGACGGGACGGTATGGGAAATCTCTAACGACAGGGACGTAGACGACATTCTCCGGCCGGGGTCCTAAGGGGCCGCGGGGCCGAGAGCCTCTGTCACGGCGATGCCCATCGGGCCGCGGCCTACGGGGATTTTAGCCACTGCTTCTTTCGCCGCCACATCTATCACCGAAACAGTGTTGTCGCCGCGGTTGCTGACGTACAGCCACTTCCCGTCCGGCGAGAAGGCGGCGTCCCGGCAGTCGCTGCCGGCCGAAATGCCGGACGCCTTATTGGTTGCGGTCTCGATGAGGTGAACCTCGCCGCTGCCATGGCTCACCGCGCAGGCATAGCCGCCATCCGGCGAAAACTTCACTGCGATGGGCATTATCCCGCACCTGATCGTGGCTATCCGCTGGAATGTCGTAGGATCGATGACTCGAATGTCCCGGTTCTTTTCCCCCCGCGCGGCCCACATGCCGGCGCCGTGCCCGCCCAGGTACAGCCGACGGCCATCCGGCGAAACCGCCATGCCGGAAGCCCCTTCCCCCGTGGTGAAGGTGGCAGTCACCCGGTGGGTGGCCGTGTCGATTACCATGGCCTCAGGGCTATGCAAGTTGACCACGTAGACCCGACCGCCGTCGGGCGAGATGGCCACGGACTGGGGGCTTTCTCCGACCCGGATGGTGGCGCTTACGGTCCCGACGGCGAGGTCGATCACATGGACAACGCCGGAATCGTAGCACGGCACGTAGGCCGACTTACCCGCCGGGTCGATCACAATCTGCTGGGGATCGCTGCCCACGCCTTCGATGGTTGATGTCACCCTGTTGGTCGCGGTATCGATCACGGATACCGTGTTCGAATCGCCATTGGTCACATAGGCGCGGGTACCGGCGGGGTCGAGGGCGACGTAGTGAGGCCATTTGCCCACGGGAATGGTACCCATCACAGAGCGGGTAGCGCCGTCTATGACCGAGACGGTGTCATCATCTTCGTTGACCACGTAAATGGTCATGGCAGGGCCTGGCTCAGGAGTCCTGGCATCCTGCCCGCAGGCAGGGACGGAGAGCAAGAGCAGCAAGAGCATGAAAAGATAACATACCTTGCCGCGTGCCCCGGGTTGAACTACCGTGCTGCTGCGGTTCTCGGACATGGCAATATTCCGGCGCGCACAGGCACGGTGGCCTGTGGTACTGTTCATTGGCCTCACCTGAGATATTTCTCCGGGTTCCGGTCGAAATACTGCTGGCAGGCGGTGCAACAGAAGTAGTAGCTGTTCGCCTGGTAAACCGAAGTCAGCCCCCCCGCCCGCGCATCGTTCTTCACCACACCCATGCCACAGACCGGACAGACTGCCGCCTGTTCACCTGTGAACTGAGCCGGGTCTTTCAAGAACTTGTCCTTGCAGCCGGGCCCGCAGAAATAGAAGGTCTGGCCGGAATGTTCGACGGTCAAGCCGGACTCTTCTGCTTTGGCCCGGACGACCTCCATGCCGCAAACGACATCGATAACGAGTCCCCCGAGGTAGTTCGCCGGCTCTTTGAGAAAAGCCGCCCGGTGCTCCGGCGCGTCGAAGAAATAAGCCCGGCCGCCATGGTCTCCGGCCAGGGCGGCGGTCTTCTGGACCGTCGCATTACAGACCGGGCATTTGGCATGGTACATCATGGGCGCCCTGTCAAACTTCTCTTTGCAGTCCCGGGAGCAGAAATAATAGGGGTTGGCCTTCCACTCCGAGGTCAGGCCGGCCGCCCTGGCCCCGAGAGCATCCAGTTCGACTCCGCAGACAGGGTCCACGGTGGGAAGCGATACCGAGATCACTCCGGGGGTGACGCCTTGCAGCTTCTCTGACGGCGGCAAGCAGGCGGAAGACCAGATCAGGCTGGAGAGCAAGACGAAGAAGACGATGACAAAGAATAGCGCTTTCATTTTGCAGCCCCCTTAATGGATTACAGATTCAAGATTCAAAATTGCAGATTCAAGATTGCAGATTACCGAGAAGAAACCACGAAATACACGAAAGACACATCGGGCAGTAGGACAGGCTTTCCAGCCTGTCCGCGTCCCTTTCGTGTCTTTCGTGTATTTCGTGGTTAGACGCCCCCTTCATCTGTTCCTGGTGTTATTCGTGTATTTCGTGGTTAAATCCCTTCACCAGCCGCAGCAAGCAGCCGGCTTGAACTCGAACGGGTCCCAGAGAAAGCCGGCGTTCACCGCCTGGCGATACTGGACCGGCTTCTCCAGCATCTTCTTTTCTACCAGCCAGGCGCTAGCCAACTCGACTTCAGACTCCGCGGGGGCCTGGCCGGGGAAAGGGAAGACGGGGACCGTCAGCCCCCGGGTTAGTTCCGGCGGGAGTCCAACTGTTCCCGGTATCAGAAACTGGTAATTGCCGGGACGGACATTGAGCTCCCTGGCAGCCTGTTCGTAAGCGATCAAGAACTTCCTGATAAGCACGGGCTTGCTGCGGACCATCGCCTGGTTAAACACGACCACGGTTTGTCCCAGCATCAGGCGACCATCATCGAGCACGGTGCGGCAGCCTTCTTTTGACGCCTGCCAGATGAGCAGTTCAGGCAACAGCGCGGCCCTTACCTCTCCCTTTCTGAGGAGGTCCAGGCCGGCCTCGGGACCGGCCACCTCCCTCTCTATCCATTTTGCCAGACCCCCCGCCGCCAGCAACCTATCGGCGATGAATCTATGCGACGCTTCGCCGGAAACGGCAATGCTGGCATTCTCCAATTCCAGGGGCGAGATGGCCGGGTCGCTGCCGCCTACCATGATGGCAAACTTGGGCCTTTGAGGAGACGCCCGCATCGCCACACGGACAATCTTGCTCCTTTCTTCGCCGCGGTCGAGGAGAAGGGCGCCGATCAAGTCCGTTATCGCGGCATCGACCTCCCCGGACACCAGGGCCCGGTGCAGTTCCGGGGCGCTGGCAAAGAAGACGGTGGTGAGGACGAGCTTGTTTTCTTCATAGATCGGCTTGTCGGAATCTATGGTAAGCGGGAGAGCATCCAGGGTGGGCAGGGTGCCTACGCGGAGCGGCGCCGGAGGAATGCAGGCGGGGACCGCCAGGACAAAGCCGAGGAAAAGGCCAGCCGTCGCGCCTATGATGGAGAACTTCATCCAGGTCGTCGGCGCAGGCATCAAGGGACTTGAAGATTTCCGGAATCCGAATGACAAGCCAGTGCTCCGTGCCCCGACGGCGCACCATGAACGGCGCAACAGGCCGCCTTTGCGAGGAACGAAGTGACGAAGCAATCCCCCAGTTGGCTGATCGCGCCGGGAGATTGCTTCGCTTCGCTCGCAAAGACGGTTCCCCATGCCCCCGTCATTCGTCATTCGTCATTCCTTCATGCAATCCTGCCGTCCCGGAGGTAAATGCGCCGGCGGGCCGCCGCGGCGGCCTCCTGATTGTGGGTCACCATGATGATGGTATGCCCCCGCTCGTTCAGCGCCTGGAACAGGCGCATGATATCCTGGCCGGTCCCGGAGTCCAGGTTGCCAGTCGGCTCGTCCGCCAGGATGATGTGCGGCTGCCTCACCATGGCGCGGGCGATGGCCGCGCGGGCCTGTTCTCCGCTGGAGAGCTGGCCGGGCAGACGGAGGGCCTTGCTCTCCAGCCCGACCTGCCGCAGAGCGCCAAGGGCGCAGTCCCGGTCCGCTCCATGATCGGTCGAGATCACAAAGGGCAGCATGACATTTTCGATGACGGTCAGATAAGGTATGAGGTGCAATTGCTGAAACACAAAACCCAGCCGGACGGCGCGAAAGTCGGCCAGTCCGTCGGGAGACAGGGAATAGATGGAAGTCCCGTCGATGATGACCTTTCCCGAGGACGGCGCGCTCATCGCCCCCAGTACCGTGAGCAGGGTGGTCTTGCCGGAACCTGAGGGCCCCATGATGGCCAGGAATTCCCCTTCTTCGATGTCCAGGGAGATATCGGCCAGCGCCACTACCGGGTCCCGGGCGGCGCCGAACACCTTCGAAATGCACTGCGCTGAGATCAAGCTCATTTCAGTAGCTATCCCTGCGCCGATGGCGCACCATAAAGCATGAGATTGTCATTCTGAGCGGAGACGAGTCCCGATGCTATCGGGACGAGTCGGAGTCGAAGAACCCTTCGCCCCGTTCAGGACAAGTTCTTTCAGAGGGCGCGGACCATCCCGACGAGTCGGGACGCCTGCATCCTCGCTTCGCTCAGAGCTCTGGCTCAGGGTGACAGGCGGGCGAGCCGCCCGCGCTACGGTTGCCGGAAATCATAGCGACCTCAAGGCTATTGTCGGGTCTAACTGGCAGGCTTTCCGCGCCGCGTAGGCCGCCGGCAGCGCCCCCATCGTGATTGCCAGCCCCAGCGCCACCCCGGCAACGGGCCAGTCAAACAAGGGGGGCGACTCCAGTCCGGCCACCGGGCCGGACAATGCTAAGGCCGCCGCACTGCCGGCGATGACCCCGATCCCCCCGCCGATGAAGGTTACGACAACGCCTTCCGTCAGGATAAGCCGCATGATGTGGGCCTGGCGGAAGCCGATGGCCCGGAGAACGCCAATCTCCTGCGTGCGCTCTCGCACCGAAGCCATCATGGTCAGGAGCATGATCAGGGTACCGACCACCAGAATGATGGCCGTCAGGGTGAGGGCGAAGCCAGTAGCCAACCTCACCTGGGACAGTTCCGCCTCAACCAGTTGCTTCACGGCGAACACCCTTGCCCCGGGCAGCTTCTCGGACACCTGCTCGACGATCGTCTCCACCGGGCACGCCGCGCACCAGGTGCTGACCTCGATGAAACTGACTTTGCCCGGACTGTTGAAGAGCAGGCCGGTTTCCCTCAGGTCGGCAAAAATGGCGTGGTCTTCGGCGGAGAACTGCTCGTCCAGGACTCCCACCACGCGGAAATCCTTCCCGCCCATGGCCAGGCTGTCTCCCGGTCTGCGGTTCAACTGCTGCGCCGCCGTCCGGCCCAGCAGGACCTCCCGCGACAGGGCGGGCTTGTCCCCCGAGATAGTCCACCAGGGCTTCATCCTGAGCTCATCCCGGAAACGCACCCCTACCATCATGAATTCCTGCTCGTCTATGCGTATGGCCGTCACCAGCTTTGGCGAGACTCCTCTGATGGCGTCTTTGCGGTGAATACTGGCCACCAGCGTCGCGTCCTGCTCAGTCAGCTCGCCGATGGGCGCCTTCACCGAGGCGATATTCACTCCCCCATAGGTGATAGGCATTTCCAGGCCCCTCGGCAGGACCACCATGTTGGCCCCATACTCCCGCAGCTTCGATTCCACGCTGGCGCGCATGGCCGCGGTCACCGAGATGACGGCCACCATCATGGCGACGCCGACGGTCAGGGAAAGGATAAGGAAAGCAGTGCGTCCCCGGCGCCTCTTGAGATTGCCAAAGGCAATGTCCCTGAAGGTCAGTGACCTCGGGCTCGGGGTGCGTTGTCCCGACCTGTCGGGACTCTCGGAACGGAGCAGTTTCTGACGGCGAGCCATTTTGCGCTTACCCGCCTGGGGAGACAAATCGCGGTGATTTTCACATGGACCGTAGCGACAGGGCTTGCCCCTGTCGTTCTGATTGCCTGGCTTGACAACACCCGCTCCGCTTTGCGACCAGCGATGCATCGGGGTCCCGATAGAATCGGAATCGGGACAAGGAGTGTCGCTACGGCGAGAATTCGATTCGGGTAGACCGGTGTCGGGTCAGGAGGAGTGGGCGAGGACGGGTGTTGGTCTCAGAGCGGAGACCTACATCACAACTTATACCACAAAACGGGACAGGTTACAACGTGGCGAATTGAATCATCTAAAATGTAACCCAAGGCATGTCTGCTAAATCATGAAAAATGTTACCGAGCGAGCGAGAAAGGAGTAAGATGTAGCCCGGTAATTTCCGGAACGATCCAGGAGGTAATGGAGCTACATCATAATGG
>JACQUA010000273.1 GCA_016210565.1 Chloroflexota bacterium | reverse complement strand
TGTGGTACCGGCTGGTTGGCAATCGAGCTCTCACAGGCACGGTGGCCTGTGGTACCGGTTGTCCGCCACGTTGCCTTAGAGCAGTCAATCCATTGGCCACCCTATGTCGCACATTTCAAAAAGCGTACTGTGTCCAGCGCCGAAAAATGGGGGTAAGGATGACGACTTATCGGGGCGGATACGGTTCATGCATAACCCGGGGTAAATCCTTTTCGGCCTGCCCCAGCAGATCATCCCATCTTGCTTTTGCAGGCAGCCTTATTTCCTTGCTTACGATGTGGCGGTTACTGTGGCCCACCGGCATCCAGTAGCAATGTCCGGCCGTCTGGCCGCCGGCGACCACAATGGTGATCTGCTCCGGCCTGGAGGCTATCGGCAAGGGGGACCCCTGGGGGACGAGCTTCGTGGCCCGGGACACGAGGTCTTGAGCCAGGTCCATGGCCTGGACGTCAGACCACGGGATTCCGGCGTTTTGCCACAGGAAGGTCTTCACATCCAGCTTTGAGTAGCCTGAATCCGAGGCCAGTGAGCGCGCGAAGCTACGCGGAATCAGGACGATGCCTCTCGGCAAATCGGGGTTGTTCCAATCGTCCAGGGTCATCGATGCGCTCCAGTTGGCCATGTTGGGAATGGACATAAACCTGGCGATCATCGTGAGAGTGCTCTTGTTCACTTCCCTGGCGCCGAAATGTCCTCCCATGTTCATCATCCCGTTCACCGGAGTTGCCGTAACCACGTTCGAGCCTTCGGGAAAGCCTCGCTCGACGCTGAGCGACTTCCAACCGGGGGGAAGCCCTTCGTCGTCTTCGGCAAAGACGGCGTTGGTGGCCCTCATCCCCCCGAAAAGGGCCATGGTGCCGTTGGCCGGGACGGCCCCGCCCAAATTCTGCTGGACCAGCCTGAGGGCGCGTCCAATGGCCACGCCTGCCGGGTGCCGGGGGTCCGGGCCGAGAAGACCATAGCCCGAGCTGAGATGGATTTGCGCCGCCACCGGCCCGTTGACGATGATTGCCGGGATCACCGAATCGGTAGTGGGATTCACAGCCCAGAGTCCCCATTCGGGTCTGGTTATGGCCTCAACCGCGGCTATCAGCACCGGCAGGTATTCGGGACGGCCGCCGGTCATGGCCAGGGCGGCGGCGGCGCTTTCCACGGTGGCTATTCTGCCCCGGGGCATCACCGCGCCCACCGCCATTTCGGGGGCGAGGTCAGTGCCTCTCAATATCCAGCCAACGCGCTCTTCGGTTGGCGGCGCTATGGGCAGCCCGTCGCTCCACAGGTTCCTGAGGAACAGGAAGTTCATGTTGGTCACGGCTTCGTCGTAGTCTTTGCCGGTAACTCTTACCTTTGGGGGTGCAAAGGTCCCCGTCATTCGGGTCTGTGGCTGCCATCTGGTCAGGCCGTAGACGATCTTGTCCATGTTCCGGGAAAGGGGCGTCAGGTCGCTGGCTTTGCCGAACATCTCCGCAGGGAACTCGTAGACGGTGGGTCCCTCGGCGGGGAACCCCAGCCCGCCAAAGGCGTTGGCGACGATCCGGGCAAAGCCCTGTCGGGTGACTACCATCGTGGGTATCCCCATTTTCTCGATTCTCGCGGCGGCACGGCCGCTGGCGGTTGAGCACGACCCTCAGCCGGCGTTGCCGATTATGGCAGCCTGGCAGCCCTGTGCCTTCACCGCATCTTCCAGGTTCGGGACGTCAGCCGAAGAGCTCAGCTCGGGGAACTCGGTGTGCTCGATGATATTGGCGTCGGGGAACTGCTCTCGGAGCAAAGAGGTAATCAGGGGGAAAGTCCTGTCTGCCTCGTACCGGTTATCGGAAAGCTCGCAGATCGTTTTGCCGTGCAAGTCCTCCAGGCGCGGCGCATGGACCCGGGTCACCTCGATAGACCCCGTAGGATCATAGACTTCCAGTGTTGTCACAAAGTTCCCTCCGGTTGGTTGCTAGACAGACCCGTAGGGGCGGACCCGTGTGTCCGCCCGCCCACGGGCAAACGCCGCGCCCCGGGGCGGACGGCCACCGCCGCCCCGGCGGGCGAACACATGGGTTCGCCCCTACGGGATCTCGCCGCCTGGCGCAGTCCCCGTCCTTGACCATTTGCAGCATGAGGTCCTCGGACTCGGTGGCGATCATCTTCCGCAAGTCCTCTTCCCGGGACTCTTGCCCACCACAGCCGCCCCCGCTCCCAGGGGGGCCAGTCAGGGGGGGCTGCGGGGTGTCTCATCCCGGCTATTTCAGCACGGGGGCGAATATTTGCTCCGCCAGGTCCTGGTCCCTGGCATTCAGGAGGAAGAAGTCCTCGGCTTCGGTGATGACATAAGTGGCTGAGGCCTGGCGCAGCTCGTCGGCGGGCAAATGGTCGATGGGGGCATCCAGCCGCGCCGACTGAACACCGATGACGCGGGTCAGCACGGTGCTTCCCTCTTTGCTCAAATACCAGTTCACGAACACCTTGGCCGCGTTGGGATGCGGCGCCCGGTTGAAGAAGGAAGTGGGTATCGCCCCTCCGGTCAGGAAATTCTCTTCCTTGAGTATCTCCTTCTTGATGGGCGCGCCGGCCTGTACGAAGTCGTACCATATCTGGGCGTTGTTATATATCATGACAGGATACTTGCCGCGGGCAAGCCACTCGATGCCCAGCCTGGCGTCGTCGAACACCACCGGGCTGTTCGCCACCAGCTTCTTCCACCAGTCAACGCCCATGACGATGCTGAGCTCGCTGAAGAATTTCATGGTCATACGAGGGTTCGGGACAGTAATCTTCCCTTTCCAGCGGGGGTCCAGCAAGTCATTAAACGAAGTGATCTGGCCCGGTCTTACCATATCCGTATTGATGGCCAGCCTGCGGTCCGGTCCGAGGATGGTGTTAATGATATACTGTTTGTCGTTGTCCACCCACGGAATATCACCGCCGGCCCAGACCGTTTTGTCCAGGACTTCAGGCAGGACCAGCAGGGGCTTTATCGGCTCCAGCATGCCCTCGGGCCTTAGCACAGTCAACTGCCTTGTGGTCGAACCCATTATGAGGTCCGCCAGGAACAGTCCGGCCCGGCGCTCTGTTTGTATTTTCTGGGGGAGCTCCGCGGCTTTGCCGGCGGTCCACTCTATGTCGAAGCCGTACTTGTCCTTGATGGCTTTGCTGACGACCACGCGCAGCTCGGGGCCGGACACGGTGTATATGTTCAGGCCGCCTTCTTTCTTTGCTCCAGCCACGGTGCTTTCCCAGTCTGCCGCCCAGCCCTGCTGGGCAACCCCTGCCGACCCCTGCGCGGCGGGCGCAGCGGCGGGTGGGGCTGGCCCCTGAGGTGGCGAGCAGGATACAAAGGCAAGGCCGAGGGAAACGAGGCCCGGCAGCATGACGTTCTTGATAGCTTTACCGTTCATTAATATTAACCTCCTCTGCACAGCAGATGTTCGCTTGTTTTAGCCGAGCAGCCGCATGATGGCGGCCATATCCCCGACCCGCTCAAGATCCATGACCATCTCGATCACCCGCCTGACGTTTTCCTCCGGCAGGGGTTTTGAGGCGTAAGAAGCGCACTCGGTGAACTTTTCTATCAGGGCTTCCGCGGGAGTCGGGTTATCAGGGTTACCGGAAGGCTTATCTATTCGTTTACTGTATACTTTCCCCCCTTTTGTCCGTATTTCCGTTATCCCCGGATGAAACGAATATCCGAATTCCGGGTAGACCTGCGGGATCACCTTTTGAGCCATCCGGAGCACGGCGGGGTCGCGGAAAGACTCGGGCCTGAAATCCCTCAGGCCAACGCGCCGCTTGACCAGGGCGACTGCCACCGTATACGGTATGCTGCTCTGGGCCTCGACGACGGTCTCCGGTTGCCGCTTTCGCTCAATTGGAGTACCCTCTCTTTTTGCCGCCACGGCGCTCTTGAACGCTGTGACGCTTTCAACGTCCTCGGGCTGGATATCGTGCTCGCGGGCCATTTGCAGCGTGGCGTCAATAGAGGCATGGGTGCCGCGGCCGCAGGGATAAGGCTTGAAGCTGAGATTGGCGGCCTCGAACCTCTGGCCAAGTTGATCTGTCAGGACTGCCGGATCGTAGTCCCCGCCGCAATAGACCCGGAAGAACCCAAACTCGCCTTCTAAGCTGTTTGTCGCTCCGGTGATGCCTGTTTCGGCGAGCAGCGCCGAGAGAACGCCGGCGTGTCCGGCGAAACCGATTTGAAGACGCTTGGTCAACGAGGCCTCAACAGCGGCCTGGGCATTGCCCGCCGCCTGGGAATAGGCGATCCCCAGGGCATTCTGCAGCCGGCCTTCGTCCAGACCCAGGATCCTGCCGGCGGCGGCCGCGGCCCCAAATAGACCGTAAACGGACGTGCGGTCGAACCCCCTTACCCTGAGCGGGACTGCCAGGGACATCCTGAAAGCGATGTCCATGCCCAGGACCACAGCGGTGATGAACTTTTTCCCGTCCACCTCCCCGGCTCGCTCGGCAACGGCAAAGCTGGGCGCGACAATGGCGGATCCCGCGTGCACCTTCGCCTTCTCATGGATATCGTCGTAGTCGAGGAAATGGGCCATCGTGCTGTTGACCAGCGCGGCCATCCATGACGGAGCCTTGACGCCGAAGCCGATCAGGGTGCTCTCCTGCTTTCCTCGCCCTTCTCTAACGAACTGGACCAGTTCATGGCCGCCGGGAGGCGACAGGGTGCTCGCAGCCAGGGTCGTACCCAGACAGTCCAGGATGGACATCTTGGCAGCCCGAATCGCACCAGCAGGAATATCTTCGAACCGGGTCCTCGCTACGTGGCGCGCGAAAGCGAAAGAAGTATCTATGGATAGCCTCCTGAAATTACCAGAGACTTGCGCTCGCTGCTCTACATCCGCTGGTTGGGTGGCGGCTTCGGAGTGGACTCCAGTGGGTTGGCCACGAAGACCCCTTCGGACTTGCCCCTTCTTCTTTCGATGACGCCAAAGGCTTCCAGGCCCCTGAGTGCTTCCCGCACGGTTATGATGCTGACCCCGAACTACCTGCTTAAGTCCTTTTCCGCGGGCAGTCTGTCACCCGGGCTTGCCCCCCCGGTGATGATCAGGTCCCTTATGGAGTTTTCCACCATTTCTGAAGGTCTTCGGAATGTCAGAGGTTGGAACGTAACCGGACCCATGAATCCAATTGATAAATCGATAAAATATAAGATGTTATCTCTTTTGAAGTCTATTCAAAATTAAAGCACCAAACTCTCATGTTGTCAACACGCGGGAAGGAGAACCTCTGCAACTCAGACACTAGCGGAGGCTTTGGTCACCCGTAGCGACAGGGCTTGTCCCTGTTGTGCGCGGTTGCGTACCGGGGTTTCGACACCCGCTCCTCTTTGCGAGAGTCCGCAAGGCGGACAAGGGGTGTCGCTACGGGTTTCCCACTGTCTGAGTTGCAGGGAGAACCTTCGAGCGTGTGCTAGGAGCTTGGGTCACGACTCGATGACAAAACTGAAAATGGGAGATGGTTGCCTTTCCAAGCCCGATTTCGGAGTAAAAGTGGGAGGAAGTGCCAGTATCGAACCATATTTTACAGCCCTCGTGGGAGGCAAAATTGCCATTTTTGACTGGTGACCCAGGCTCCTAGACGAACCAATCAAAGAAATACAGGTTGTCAAGAACTACATCGACGCCGAATGGACAGCATCCACCACCTCGCCGCCTAGCGTTTTCCCCGTCCGTCAGCGCCGAATATCTCCCTTGCCAGGTCCCTGTCCTTGACCATCTGCAACATGAAGTCCTCGGACTCGGTGATCAGGTACCTGGCTGATGTGTCGCGTATGCTGGCGGCCGCCAAATGGTCCGTGGGCACGTCCAGCCTGGCTGATTGCACGCCCGTAACGCGGCTCAGAACGTGACTGCCCTCCCTGGTCAAGAGCCAGTTCGCGAATACTCTGGCCGCGTTGGGGTGGGGCGCGCGGTTCATGAGGACCGCGGACATGCTCCCCCCGGACATGAAGGTTGATTCCTTCGGCACCACCCGGCCCACCGGCGCCCCCGCCCTGGCAAACACTTCAAAGACGTCCACCCTTCCAATGAGCATCACCGGATACTTGCCCTGGGAAAGCCATTCCATGCCCTGCCTGTCATCGTCCACTATCACGGGGCTGTTGGCAACAAATTTGGTCCACCAGTCCGCGCCCAGGAGAATCTTGACCTGGGTGAAGATGCTCGTCTGCAAGACCACGTTGGCGAGAACGATCTTCCCCTTCCAACGAGGGGCCAGCAGGTCATTGTATGACGTTATCTCGTCCGGCCTTACCATGTCGGTGTTTATCACTATTTTGTAGGCGGGTGAAAGGAGAGAGTTGATGGCATACATTTTCTCATGGTCCACCCATGGAATGTCGCCGCTCACCCAGCGGGTCCCGTCGACCACTTCAGGCAGCACCAGCAGCGGTTTTATCGGGTCAAGCATGCCTCCGGGCTTGAATATGCTGAGGCTCCCGCTAATGGCGCCGATCACGAAATCCGGAACATATAGCCCCGCGTTTCGCTCGGCCACCACCTTGGGATAGATTTCTGCGGATTTCGCCGCGGTCCATTCTATATCCAGCCCGTATTTGTCTTTGAACGCCCTGGTGACCTCGGTCCGCACATCGGCGGGCGCCGGACAGTATATGCTGACCGGGCCTTCTTTCCTGGCGGCGGCTATCGTTTGCTGCCAGTCCTGTTCCCATCCCTGTTGCTCGACAGCCCTTTGAGCAGGCTTCTCAGACGACGGCGCGGGAGCCTGAGAGGGAGTGCAGGACGCTAAGATAACAACTTAACAGGCGAACCCTATCAAAATCATCTTGCCAATCATTCTGCCGGTCATTGGTTCTTTCTCCTTGTCAAGATTCCCTGGCTTCCTGGAGCAGTTGCTTCCAGTTGGCAGGCAGCTCTATTTGCTTGCTGGTCGGATAGCCGATGTTCCCGTTCTGAGAGCAGATGAAGCAATTATCCCGGCCCGGATCGCCGCTGACCGTGATCATCAAATGATCGGCCGACCAGACAACCGGGACCGGCCGGTCGGGGTCCGTAGACCGGCAGTATCGTTTGGGCCAGGTGCCTTCCTTGACCGAGTCACACAGGAAGCCAACGTGGTGACGCAGCCGCTCGTAACGCTGCGCCGGGAACACGGCGTGCTCCCACAAGTACTGCTTCATCCCCTGCTTGGAAAAACCCCCTTTGGCGATTACCTCCGCGATGCAGGGACTGATCAGGATTTGCGGCCTTCTATTCCCCGCCGTATACACGTTAAGGTCTACCAGCCGGGCGGCGAGCCTGTCCAGGATATCC
>JACQUA010000287.1 GCA_016210565.1 Chloroflexota bacterium | reverse complement strand
CCTTCGCTCTGCTCAGGACAAGTTCTTTCGGGGCGGGGCGCGGGACGAAAGACCCTTCGACTGCCCCTTCGCTTCGCTCAGGGCTCCGGCTCAGGGTGACAGCCTATTTTCTGAGCAATACCAAAACTGGAACTTTGAACCACCAAAGCACGCTCTCCTGGCCGGTTTCGAACTTGGAACCTGGTTCTTGGAATTTGTTTGGTGATTCGTCATTCGAATGTCGTCATTCTGCTTCACCAGGAGAACGGTCCAATGCACGAATTTGCAGTCAACGAAGAAAGAAGATACTACAACTTCCAGGGCAAGCTGCCCCACGTCAATCTCAGCGCGGAACCTGCCCCCATCCCCCCCACCACCCCTCAGAATACTCCTAAGCTCATCACCGACACGACCCTCCGCGACGGGGCGCAGGACCCGCGGTTTGCCCTGTTCCCCAACGAGTGCAAGCTGAAATACTTCGACCTGCTCCACAAGCTGGACAACGGCGCGGGGCGGATCGAGGCGGTGGAGGTGTTCATCTACCAGAAGAGGGACCTCTGGGTCCTGGAAAAGCTGCTCGCCCGCGGCTACCAGTATCCCATGGTGACCGCCTGGACCCGGGCCACCCCAAAGGACATCAAGCTGCTGGTGGAGGTGGGCGGGGGCCGGATCAAAGAGACGGGCATGCTGGCCTCCTGCTCCGACCATCACATCTTCGACAAAATGGGCTTCCGCAGCAAGCAGGAAGCCATGGACAAATACCTGGTGCCTATCCTCAGCGCCTGTGAGCACGGCATCAGGCCCCGCGTGCACCTGGAGGACGTGACCAAGGCCGATATCACCGGCTGGGTCATACCCTTCATCCAGCGGGTGCTGAAGGAGACCAACGGGCTGGCCAAATTCCGCCTTTGCGACACCCTGGGCATCGGCCTCCCCGACCCCTACGCCGACATCCCCATGGGGCTGCCCCGGCTCGTTTCGATGATTGCCATGGCCACGGGCGCGGAACTGGAGTTCCACGGCCACAACGATTTCGGCCTGGCCACCGCCAACTGCATCGCCGCCTACCGCTACGGGTGCAAAAGAGTGAATGTGACCATCGCCGGCCTGGGCGAGCGGACCGGCAACGCCGCCCTCGAGCAGGTGGTGGCCAACTACATCCGCTTTTTCGGCGACCCGGGCTTCAAGATCGAGGCCCTGGCAGAGATGGAAGACCTCATCCACTGCGAGGTGGCGCCAACACACGAAAAGCTGCCCATCATCGGGAAGAGCATTTTCACCACCCAGGCGGGACTCCACCAGACCGGCGTATCGCGGCAGCAGGACGCCGACGGCGGCCTCATCTATTTGCCCTTCGACCCCTGCCTGGTGGGGCGTACGACGGTGGAGCTGAACCGCATCGGGGCATTATCCGGCATGGACGGGCTGGTGGCCATCCTCAACGCCCAATGGGAAGCGGCCACCAGGGAAAAGAACAAGTTCACGCTGATGAGCCGGGTGGTCAAGCAGATATACGACCAGGTGCATGATTCCTTCGACGGCCTCTACGACCCGGCCCTGGACAAATTCTGCAACTACCGGACATCGTTCTGGGAACCGCACGAGCTCCTGGAACTGGCCCAGCGGCTTTCCACCAAACCGTAGGGGCGGACCCGAGTGTCCGCCCACCGGGTGCGGAGCCCCCGTAGCCGCAGGTCTTTAGCCTGCGGGGGCCGGGCGGCTGTGCGAAACCACCGCTCAACGCGCACGGGCCCAGGTCTTCGCGCCCGATGGTAGCGGCATGCTGCGCGTGCCCCGCAGCCACGCCCCTTGCGGGTGTCGACAATGCCCTGGTGGGCAACCCGGCGCAACAAGGGCGAGACCTGCGTTACCGCGGCCACGCGGGCACACCTGCCCGGCGTTTTCAAGCTGTGGGAACAGAGAGGAAATACCAATGAAAAAGATGGTTCTCTTCTTCGTCATTCCTGCGATTGCGGCACTGGCCGCGTGCTCTCAGCCCCCGGCTCCTCCCGTACCCAACGTGCCTGTGGTCACTGCGCCGGCGCCCGGGGCCGAAGTGGTCAGACAAACCTGGCAGCAGCAGTGGGACAGCGTGGTGGCCGGGGCCAGGAAAGAAGGTGTGGTGGCTATCACCGCCAGTTGGAGCCCGCCGACCAGGGACAACGTCATCCGGGCGTTCAAGGAGAAATACGGGATATCGGTCGAGGTGTCCACGGGCGGTTCGGCGCAGCTCGGTCAAAAGGTTCTGGCTGAGCGGCGCGCCGGCATTTTCAACTACGACGCCACAGTGCAAGGCACCAACTTCGGGATAAACCTGATGAAGCCGGTGGACGCCTTCGACCCCGCCGAGCCGGCGCTTATCCTCCAGGAAATAAAGGACCCCAAAGCCTGGCTGGGAGGAGAATTCCCCTGGTTCGACCGCGCCCGAACCATGATACCCTTCTTCGCCCGGCTGGACACCAACTTGTCCGTAAATACCAGTCTGGTGAAACCCGGCGAGATAACCGCCTACAAGGACGTCCTGGACCCCAAATGGAAGGGCAAGATAATACTGAGGGACCCGACCACGGTGGGGACGGGTTCCGGGTGGTTCCGCGAGAACGGAAAAGACCTAGGCACGGACTTCATGAGGGCCCTAGTCAAACAGGAACTCATCTTCTCCGAAAACGACCGCCAGTGCGTGGAATGGCTGGCCCGCGGAAAGGGCAGCATCCTGATCGCCGGGTCGGCTGATCAGTTGACCTTCTTCATGAAAGAGGGTTCGCCCGTCGAGATTATCGACGCCAGAGACAGCCGGACCTTCAGCCCTTCTTCCGGCATCGTTTCCCTGGTAAACCGGGCGCCCCACCCGAACGCAGCCAGGCTATTCATCAACTGGATACTGACCAGGGAAGGGCAAACCCTGTTGACAAAAACGGAAGGTCTCCCCAGCCGGCGGCTCGACGTTCCCACAGACCATATTCTCCCGGTCCTGATGCTCCGGCAGGACAGGAAATACCGGGAATACACTGAAGATGACGTCGCCGGCGACGCCGACGCGCAAATCAGGTCAAAAGAAATCTTCGGTCCGTTCCTGGGCAAATGACACCGCCAATGCGAAATGACGAAATTCGAAGTCCGAATGACGATTCAAGTTCGAATGACCAATGACGAATGCGACTTGCTCTGAAAATAGGCTGTCACCCTGAGCCGGAGCCCTGAGCGAAGCGAAGGGGCAGTCGAAGAGTCTTTCGTCCCGCGCCCCGCCCCAAAAGAACTTGTCCTGAGCAGAGCGAAGGATTCTTCGACTACGCTCGCTGCGCTCGCTTCGCTCAGAATGACATTTTCATCGTTCATGGTGCGCCATCGGCGCATGGGGGATTGTTTGGTCATTCGTCATTCGGACTTCGTCATTTCGCATAGTATTCTTTGATTGCTTCCACCAGCCCCGGAATGGTGTGCTCGGCGGCCTCGACGGTCACGTTCAGTCCGAGCTCGCGGGCCGTGGCCGAGGTGACGGGGCCGATGGAGGCCGTGACCAGTCCTTCGAGCTTGCCCCGGTCCCCACCCAGCAGGGAGACCAGTCCGTGGACGGTTGAGGAGCTGGTGAAGGTGACCACGTCCACTTTGCTGTTTTTCAGCAGCTCTTTCAGTGCGGCGCCGTCCGCGGCGGGCGGGACGTTCCGGTACACTGGAATCTCTACAACCACGGCGCCCTTTCTGGCCAGTTCCCTGGCCAGGTCTTCGGTGACGTCCATGGCCCGCGGGAGCAGCACCTTTTCACCCGGTCTCACAGGGATTTGGGCCCCCACCGCCTCGCTGGTGAACTTCCCCGGAATGAAATCAGGGACGATGCCGTAATTTCCGAGCTCTTCGGCCGTGGCCGGGCCTACCGCGCCGATTCTGCAAGGGGCCAGGGCGCGGGAGTCCCTGCCCAGTTCCCGGAGGCGCCGGAAGAAAATAGCGACCGCGTTGGCGCTGGTGAAGATGATCCAGGAATATTCGCCCGAGAGGGACAGGGCATGGTCCAGCTTCGGGTTGTTCTCGATGGCCTCGATGCCGATGACCGGGAACTCCACCGGCATGGCGCCCTCTTCGGCCAGGAGACGGCTCAGCGCGCTGGCCTGGTGCCGGGCGCGGGTGACCAGCACGGTCCTGCCGAACAGGGGCAGGGTCTCGAACCACTGGAGTTTCTCCCGCAGGCTGACCACCTGGCCGACCACCAGGACGGCGGGCGGGCCGATGTTCTGTTTCTTTATCTCCGAAGCGATGTCGGCGATCGTGGCGGTGACGGTTGCCTGGTGGGGGCTGGCGCCGTTGGCGATGACTGCCGCCGGGGTGGACGCCGGCAGGCCGTTTTTGATCAGTGCGCCGGCGATCTCGGCGAGGTTTTCCACGCCCATGAGGAAGACCAGGGTATCGGTGGCCGTGGTCAGTTGTTTCCACCGGATGGCCGAGCCGTCCTTGGTGGGGTCCTCGTGCCCGGTGACGATGGCCACGGAGGAGGCCAGGGAGCGGTGGGTAACCGGGATGCCGGCGTAGGACGGGACGGCGATGGCGGCGGTGACGCCGGGGACGATTTCGTAGGGAATCCCGGCCTGCCTGACCGTCTCGGCCTCCTCCCCGCCGCGCCCGAAGACGAACGGGTCGCCGCCTTTAAGCCGGACCACGATTTTGCCGGGGCTGGCTTTGGCGACGATGAGTTCGTTGATCTGCTCCTGGGTCATGGAGTGGGCGCCGGAGCTCTTGCCGGCGTAGATGGCCTCAGCGCCGGGCGGGAACTGCTCCAGCATGCGGGGGTCCAGGAGGCGGTCGTAGATGATGACCTCGGCGCGGGCGAGGCACTCACGGCCCCGGAGGGTGAGCAGGCCCGGGTCGCCCGGCCCCGCGCCGACGAAATAGACTCTGGCTTTTTTGTTCATTTCATTTGTCATTCTGACCCGCATTGTCATTCTGACCCGCATTGTCATTCTGAGCCGCATTGTCATTCTGAGCCGCTTTGTCATTCTGAGCGAAGCGAAGAATCTTTCCGGTGGTGGCGGCCAACGAAAAGGCCCTTCGCCTCCCCCTTCGCTCCGCTCCGGGCTTCGGCCCAGGGTGACATGGTCAAGCTTGCTCGTACCATTCCCGGCTAAGGTCCTGCCATGTCGGGTTCTGTGTTTCGATCAACGCTACCTTCTTTGCCCGGAGCCATCCCTTGATCTGTTTCTCGCGGGCAATTGCGTCATTGATATCGCCGCACTCCTCGAAGAATGCCAACTCTGTGATATTGTACTTGCTTGTGAATCCTTTGACCAGTTTGTTCTTATGCTCGTACATGCGCCGGTGCAGATCGTTGGTAACGCCGGTGTACAGCGTTTTGGAGTAGTTCGTTGCAATGTAGACGTAGTATTGCTTCATTGTTGACTCCCGGAAAGGCCCTTCGCTGCTGCTCAGGGTGACAATGCGCCTGTCATTCTGAGCCTTAGCGAAGAATCCTTCGGGTGGGGTGACCCTCCGAAAGGCCCTTCGCTGCTGCTCAGGGTGACATGGTCGCCTGTCATTCTGAGCCTTAGCGAAGAATCCTTCGGGTGGGGTGACCCTCCGAAAGGCCCTTCGACTGCGCTCAGGGTGACAGCCCTGCTGTCATTCTGAGCGAAGCGAAGAATCCTTCCCGGGTGGTGGCGCCCAAGGAAAAGGCCCTTCGCCTGCCCCTTCGCTTCGCTCTGGGCTACGGCTCAGGGTGACAGCCCTGGCGAAAGGCCCTTCGCCTGCCCCTTCGCTTCGCTCGGGGCTACGGCTCAGGGCGACAGTGTCACAGCCAGCTTGCCGCGCCGCGGCCGATGAGCCGGGCCGCCAGCAAATAGCCGGCATCGCCGGGGCTGTCCGTGGAGCCTTTTTGCCGGTCGCGCAGGGCCATGTAACCATCCGGGGCGGCGACCATGCCGTCAATGTCCAGCTCTTTCCCGTTGACCACGGCGTGGGCGGCAATCGGCGCCTGGCAGCCGCCCCCCAGGCCGCCCAGGAAGGCCCGCTCGGCGGTCACGGCCTGCCGGGTGGGCAGATGATCGACGACGCTAACGAGGTCTTCGATTTCCCGGTCAGCGGCGCGGATTTCCACGGCCAGCGCCGCCTGGCCGACCGCCGGCAGGAAGTTTTCAGTATCCAGGAACTCAGTTACCAGGTGGGAGAGGCCCAGGCGCTGGAGGCCGGCCGCTGCCAGGATGACGGCATCCACTTCGCCGGCGTGCATCTTTCTGATGCGCGTATCGACGTTTCCGCGGACAGGCGCCGCCTTCAAATCAGGCCGGACCAACCTCAACTGGACGGTCCGCCGCGGGCTGCCGGTGCCGATGGTTGACCCCGGGGGCAACCGGCCCAGGGGCAGTCCGGAACGGCTGATGAGGGCGTCGCGGACATCCTCCCGGGCGGGGACGGCGCCTATGGTCAGCCCCGCCGGGACCGAGCCCGGCATATCCTTGAGGCTGTGGACCGCGATGTCAATGGACCGGCTTAGCAATTGCTCTTCCAGCTCTTTGACGAAAACGCCCTGACCGCCAATCTTATCGAGGCCGGAGATGGTGTCTTTGTCGCCCTGGGTTTTGATGACGCGGACCGTAAACTCACATTGGGGATGGGCCTTTCGCAAGGCCTCCACCACGGAGGTGGTCTGCGTCAAGGCGAGGCTGCTGCCCCGGGTGCCGACGATTAAGTGAGTCATCAGTCGTGAGTCGCGTGAGTCCTGAGTGGCCAGTTGCGAGTCATGAGTTATGAGTTGTTGAGTTCGTTGAGTTGTTTGAGTTCCCCGCCACCCCCGGGCAGCCGACTCCGAACTCTCTTGGCTCAACATACCGGCTCGCACAGGCACGGCGGCCTGTGGTACCGGGGATGGGGAGACTCCAGACTCTAGACTCCAGACTCCAGACTCTAGACTCCTGACTCAAGACTCGTTCTGGTCCAGTTTGAAGAGTTCCCGGAGGCTCTTGATATGTTCCGAACCGTTGCCGCTGTTTTTCAGGTACATGATGGGGTCGTGGAAAATCTTTTTGATCATGGCCCTCGTCATGGCCTCCACCTGGGCGCGGTCCTCATCGTTCAGGCTTTTCAGCTTCGGGAGCGCGGCGGCGAGCTGGCGCTGGCGGATTTGTTCCGCCTTTTCCATGAGGGCGGTGATGGTGGGGACGGTGGTGAGGGAATCCCACCACAGCATGAACCTGGTGACTTCGCCTTCGATGATCTCCTCGGCTTTGCCGATTTCCTTTTCCCGGTGGGAGCGGTTCTCGTCGCATATCTGGTTGAGGTCATCGATATCGTACAGGTGAACTCTGTTGATCAGTTTCACCTGGGGGTCGATATCCCGGGGCACGGCCAGGTCGATCAGCAGCAGGGGCCGCTGGGGGCGCTTGTTCATTACCTGTTCCACCACCGGGCGTTCGATGATGAAGTGAGGGGCGCCGCTGCAACTGATGACCATATCAGTGGCGACCAGGGCCTCGCCCATCTGGTGAAAGGGAAGGGCCTTACCTCCCCATGACGAGGCCAGGCTCAAGGCCTTGTCAAAGGAACGGCTGACCACCATCACGTTGGCCGCGCCGCTCTTGATCAGGGCTTCCACAGCCAGGCGGCCGGCTTCGCCGGCGCTGATAACCAGCACCTTGCGGCCCTCTATATTGATGAAAACCTTCTTCGCCAGTTCCACGCCGGCGGCGCTCACCGAGAGGGCGTTCCGGCTGACCGCGGTATCCTGGCGGATTTTCCGGCCCACCCGGACCGCTTGCTGGAACAGGTTCAAGAGGGGATAATGAAGCACCCTGGCCACCTCGGCGTCTTCCAGGGAGCGGCGCACCTGGCCCAGTACTTCATATTCTCCGACAATCATGGAATCGAGACCCGAGGCGACCCTGAAAAGGTGGGTGACGGCCTCCCTGTCTCTCAGTTCATAGAGGTGGGGCTTTATCTTGTCAAGGCTTACGCCGCTGTAGTCCGAGAGGAAATCGAAAATCGCTCCGGTGGCCTTGTCCCAACTCTTGGCCACGGAGTATATTTCCGTCCGGTTGCAGGTAGACAGCACCGTTCCTTCATCCACGTGGTTCAAAAGGCTGACCCGGGCTTCTTTGCAGCGCTCGGCGCTCCACGCCAACTCTTCCCTCACTTCCAGGGGTGTTGTGCGATGGTTCAGGCCTACGAGAATCAGATGCATTTATCTTCCTTCACGAAGAATGACGGACGACCGGTACCGCAGGCCACCGTGCCTGCGAGGGCCCGCGTTAAGAAATGGCGAATGACGAAGTCCGAATGACGAATGACCAAGTAAATTACAATAGCCAAATTCCAAATTCCAAAGAAATTCCAACCACCAATTTTCAAACCCAAAACGTAAAATCCAAACCCTGTGTGTTTTGTGCATTGGGGATTTTGGTATTGTTTGGTATTTGGTGCTTGGAATTTGGAATCTTCTCGCTTGGTCATTCGTCATTCGAATTTCGTCATTGGGGCGCGTTTCTCGCGCCGAGAAGGGTTATCAACTCATCCCTGGCCTCAGCCGTCTTTCCTTCTTTCACCTTTGCCTGCAGGCCCGGAAGGTCGAGGCAAGTCTGCCATGCCTCGCCGTCCGCTCGTTTCCCCTGTTTCTTGAGTTCATCCCGCACCTCGGAGAGGAGGACAGCGATCTCTCCCATTTCCTGGTCGAGGTACTTCTGGAATTCGGTGCGCAGCTTGCGCGCCAGCGCCGGGCTGCGTCCGGAGGTGGAGATGGCGACCACCACGTCGCCCCGCCGGGCAACCGACGGCAGAATAAAACCGGAATGGCCGGCATCGTCCACAACGTTTACCAGCACGCCCCGCGCGGCGCCGTCGGTGGCAACCCGGCGGTTCACCTCCGGGTCGTCAGTGGCGGCAATGGCAACCACCGCCCCCGCCAGGTCGCCGGGCCTGTATTCCCTCTTTTCAACCCGTATCTCGCTGCTCCCGGCCATGGCTGCCAGTCCGTCAGTCAGCGACGGGCTGACCACGGCGACCGTGGCGCCGGTCTCCCGGAGCCCCCTGGCTTTGCGTTCAGCAACTTCGCCTCCACCCACCACCACGGCCTTCCTTCCGGCGAGGTCGAGAAAGATGGGATAATAGTCTTTAGATCTCAAAGTCTTCTTACGAGCAAATTAGAAATGACGAAGCCCGAATGACGAATCACCAATCAATGACGAATGACGAATAAATTCCAAGCAGCCATCGTGCCGGGTTTGGAACTTAGAACTTGTGTCATTGGCATTTGCTCAGAAAATAGGCTGTCACCCTGAGCCGAAGCCCTGAGCGAAGCGAAGGGGCAGTCGAAGGGTCTTTCATCCCGCGCCCCGCCCCGAAAGAACTTGTCCTGAGCGAAGCGAAGGATTCTTCGACTACGCTCGCTGCGCTCGCTTCGCTCAGAATGACATTTTCATCCTTCATGG
>JACQUA010000024.1 GCA_016210565.1 Chloroflexota bacterium | reverse complement strand
GAGAGAAGAAAGCGGAGGAGCCGGGGTGCAGGGGAGCCTGGGAGTTAGAAACCATCGACGCCACGGCGCAACGGAGCTAGGATGCGAGGGTGCTGGGGAGCGGGGGGGCGGAGGAGCATTCTGGGCAGAGGGGCGGAGGGGAAACTGCTCTGGCTCCCTTGCTCCCTTGCTCCCCTGCACCCCTGCTCCTCTGCACCCCCGCACCCCCGCTCCCCTGCTCTCTCACTCCTAGCTCCTTTGCACCTTGGCTTCTATGGTTTCTAACTCCCTGGCTCCCCTGCTCCCTGGCTCCTCCGCTTTCTTCTCTCCCAGTTCGCTCAGCCAGAAGACGAAGGAGATCAGCCCCAGGAAGGTCAGGACGATGCCCCCGATCACCCTGGCGGCATAAGCGTTGGTGGGGGTAAAGGCCCAGGAGCTGGTGTCCTGCAGGACCCCGTAGATGTGCCAGTCCTCCCGCAGGCCGGAGCGGATGAAGCCCATGATCCCCATGGTCAGCACGATGATGACGCACAGCAGGATCAGGACGTACTGGGAGCGGGCGGGCATCTTCCCCCAGCGCAGCTCCCCGATCACCTCCGCCCCCCGGAAGAGGAAGATGTCGATAGCAGTGATCGTCAACAGGGCGCTCAGCATCAGCAGCACCTGGACCACGGCGATGTTTCGCAGGAAGGGATTGGCCCCGGTCATGACGATGAAGCCGTAGACCCCCAGGACGAAGACCACGCTCACAGTGGTCAGGGCGAACAGGAGGGCCTGGGCCAGCTTCCCCCGGTCCATGAAGGTGAGTGTGACGCCCGCGAGAACCAAACCGATCTGCAGGAGCAGGAGCCCGGCCGGCAACATAAAATACCCGGCCTTCTCGGGCGCCAGGTCCAGCCTGACCGGGTCGAGGGTGAGGAGATAATGGGCATAGTAGCTCAGGAAGAGGGCGCACAGGACGACCACCAGCCCCAGGACCACCTTGGCTCCCTTCCCTTGCCGGGAGAAGGGAATCGTCAGGCCCTTATTCCCCCGGCGGTAGAGCAGGAAGCTGAAGAAGGTCGAGAGGATGATGAAGTTGACCACGGCGTTCTTGGCCGACATCAGCCCCAGGTACTTCAGGACCGGGTGATACTGGCCCCCCATGCGGACCTGCTCCTCGGCGCTTAAGGGGAGGTTGTGGGGGGTGAGCCAGACGGCGAAGGAGATCAGCAGGACGAAGTTGATGTATTTGATGTACTTCTGGTAGCGCTCCGCCCCTGGGATGCGTCCCATCCCAACCCACAGATAATAGTTGCCCAGGATGAAGAGCATCCCCACCAGCATCGCCTGGAGGATGAAGGTCCACGAAAAGGCCCCTCCCATCATGTTGTTGCCCATGACGGGGCTGGTGCTGTAGACCTCCCGGCCGAAGTAGTAGCCGGCGAAGGGCAGGGGAATTATGGCCGAGAGGGCCACAAAGTTCCCGATGTACCCCATCCAGTCGTAGTGGGCTCGCTCCTCGTCCGTCTTAGCCCCCAGGAACTTGATGGCCGCGTAAGCCCCCGCCACCAACCCCCCAAAGACCACGTTGCCCAGGAGGCGGTGGATGTTCAGGGGGATCCACAGGGGGTTCCAGACCGCCTGGAGCGTCGTCCCCACGAACTGTCCGGCCTTGTTGAAGCCCGCCGGACTCATCATGAAGGAGGCCCAGGAGCTGGAGATCAGCATGATGGCCGTGCCCATCAGGTTGAGCAGGACGCCGATGCCCACATGGAACGCCTTCTTTTTCCCTCCCTTCAGCCGGTCCCAGGAGTAATAGTAGAAGTAGAGGCTGAAGGTCTCGCCGAAGAAGCAGGCGGCGTAGAGGTAGAAGGTGGGATGGAAGGCGTCGGTCATGGTGGCCATGAACCGGGGGTAAAGGGAGAAGAGGGCGAAGGACATCAGCCCCCCCAGGGCGGCGGTGGTGGCGAAGGCCGCCGACAGCAGCCGGGTGAAGTCCCTCGCCAGCCGGTCGTAGCGGGGGTCCCCGGTCCGCACCCCGATGATCTCCATGATGACGGCGAAGATGGGGACGCCCAGGACGAAGGCCCCGAACATCAGGTGGAGCTCGGCGATGATCCAGACCACCGTTCGGGAGTCCAGTCCGAAGGCCTGCCGGTAGTCCGTCCCTCCCTCCTGGGCCAGGGCCAGCAAGGGGGAAAGGAGCGAGACGCCCAGGAGCAGGAAGAAGGCGGCCGGCCACCGGCCGGTGGAGGCGAACGCCGGCCGGTGATCCCCAAACCACCTCTTGCCTGCGTCAAAGCCGGCCGCCTTCGAATGCGCGATCTCTGACCTCTGGTGGGCGCTCATCGGGCCTTTCCCTCCTTTACACGATGTTGCGCGAGACAAAGGTCATCGTGGTCAGCGACTTCTTATAGGGGGACTCCCCGATCTTGCGGACCCGGCCCTTGGCCAGCTTGAAGCGGTAGCGGTTGGTCATGGGGTCGGGCACCCGGTGGCCCAGGCTGATGGCCGGCGAGCCCAGGTGGAGGAAGTTCAT
>JACQUA010000272.1 GCA_016210565.1 Chloroflexota bacterium | reverse complement strand
GGGCGACCATGCTGAGCGACGGTCTTACAAGACCAAGAATGAAACGGTCTACCCCGTCAACCATGGTATATTTATATCCTGTATTATAAGATACAAGAATGACAGACGTTCACCCGTTTTCATTGTTCATGGTCCCGACTCATCGGGATGGACGATTGTTCAGGATATTCGAGAATATATGAGGGCATAGGACCATGCATCTGACGGACGAAGAAAGACGCATGCTGGCCGGGGAGGAGGGCGAGGCGGTGAGGCTATCAATGCAGATTCTGACCAGGCTGGGCGATGCCTATGGCGCCGAGCGGCTCACGCCGGTATCGAGCGTTCATGCGGGGTGTGCCTACCCTAACATGAGCGTGGCTGTGGAGATGATGGAAAGGTTTGCAGCCCTGGGCGGCAGGTTTCGCGTTCTGCCCACGGTCAACCCGGTCATGACTCCCGGCAATTTCGACCGGTTTCCTGATTGCCGCGAGCCGGAGGAGTTGAAGAAGGCGGCAACCAGGCAAATCAACGCCATCCTGGAAATGGGGGCTATTCCGAGCTGGAGTTGCACTCCCTACATGCAAGGGAATTTACCCCGGGCCGGTGAGTGTGTCGTATGGGTGGAGTCATCGGCGATTGTCTTTGCCAACTCGGTGCTCGGTGCCCGGTCCAACCGGAATACCATTCCGGTAGACATCGCCGCGGCTATCGCGGGAAGGGCCCCTGAAGACGGCCTCCTGCTCGACGAGAACAGGGCCGGAGACGCGCTGGTGAGACTGGAGTTCATGCCGGAGAGCATGTTCAATTACAACACCCTCGGGTTTATCATCGGGAAGAAGTGCGCCGGGAAGATACCCGTTATCGAAGGTTTGCCTCGGTGGACCACCGCCAACCAGCTCAAAGTGATGGGGGCTGCGGCGGCAACCAAAGGCGGCATCGCTCTGTACCACGCCGTCGGGATAACTCCGGAGGCGCTAACGAGGGAACAGGCTTTCCGGGGGAGGACGCCGGAGTTCGAATCGGTTATCCAGGAAAGGGACATGCGGGCAGGCATCGAGGATCTGAATACTCACAAAGGGGGCCGCATTGACGCCGTTCTGGTGGGGTGTCCCCACCCTTCGGTGAGTGAAATCGGCGAGCTGGCGGGACTTCTGAAGGGCAAAACAATTCGTGAGGATACCAGGTTCTGCCTGTTTGCCTCCGCGGACGCGATTGCCCTGGCGCGCCAGATGGGCTTTGTCAAAATCATGGAGGACTCGGGCGTCAGGTTGTTTGAAGGTGGTTGCATATTGACTCATCCGATAAGGGCCTGGGGCTGGAAAAATGTCGCCACCAACTCTGGCAAATATGCCTGCACCCTGCCTTCAGACCCTTACTATCTCAATGTGTTGTACACCGATACCAGGGGATGCGTGGAGGCGGCGACAGCGCGGTAAAGGAAGCCGTGTAGGGTGGGTTAAGTCTCGATAGTAATCGGGACGAACCCATCGGAGCAAAGGCAGAATAACAAATCTGTCCAAGCGGACGAACATTATGGAAAAGGTAGTTGTCAGAGCACGCGCCATCAACCGGGGCGTGGCCGAGGGGGAAGCGATGGTCACCCGCCAGCCGTTCGGATTTTCGCACGGTCTGGAGACGGCTACGGGTCGGATTTCCGATTCGGGTCACGAGTGGCTGGGGCAGAATCTGAAAGGGAAAGTGATCGTATTCCCATACGGGAAGGGGTCCGTTACGGGCGGACTGTATATACTTGAGGCGGCAAAGCAGGGCAATACGCCGGCGGCGGTTATCAACCTGGAGACCGACCCGGTTGTCGCCGGCGGCTTCATCATGGCCGATTTGCTGTACGGCAAGGAAACACCGGTGGTCGACCGTCCGGAGCGAGACCCGGTGGAGATCATCAGGAACGGCGACCTGGTGAAGGTGGACGGCAATAACGGGACGTTCGAGGTCTACCGCCGCCAGTCAGCCTGAGGGGTGCGGTTTTAAAGGTGGCGCAGCGCGCCAGCCTGTCGCAGAACCGGTAGAACGGGCATCCTGCCCGTTCGCTCACTGCCCGTTCGCTCACCGAAGGTACGAGCGTCAACCGGCAATAGGGTCATCTTTGTTCCGAAAATGTCACCCTGAGCCGGAGACCTGAGCGAAGCGAAGGCGCAGGCGAAGGTTCTTTCGCCTGTGCCGACGCCGGAAAGAACCTGTCCTGAGCGAAGCGAAGGATTCTTCGACTGCGCTCGCTGCGCTCGCTTCGCTCAGAATGACAGAGCATTCAACCGTTTTCATTGTTCATGGTCCCGACTCGTCGGGATGGACGATTGTCTTGCATTGGACCGGCTCCGGTCTTCCGCCTCGACGCACAGGCACGGTGGCCTGTGGTACCGGCTGGTCGGCAATTGGGGTGTCACAGGCGGGGACGCCTGTGACACCCGGTTGCTTTTTGGCGGGGATTGTGACAGAATGCGCCCGTGCTCGGCGCTATCTTAGCCCTCGTCTCCGCTGCTTTTCTGGGCACGAATTCCGTCGTTGTCCGGCGAGCGGTCCTCACTGTAAGCCCCAACTACATGGCTACGCTGACGGTGTTCTGCGGACCCATTTTCTTTTTCATACTGGCCCTGGCTACCGGCGACCTGTTTAAGATTCCCTACTTTGGCTGGCAAGCGATACTTTTCTTTGCGCTGGCGGGAATAATCCACTTTGCCATGGGGCGCTCCTTTGGCTACCGCGCCGTCGAGATTCTGGGCGCCACGCGCGCCGGCATCCTGACCGGGCTTAACATTGTCTGGAGCATCTTTCTGGCAGTTATTATCTTGAATGAGACCGTCACTCCCCTTATGTGGGTGGGGATATGTTTCTCCCTCTCCGGTCCCACCATCATCGGGCTGAAAGAGGAGAAAGTCACCAGGAGCTTCCAGCAACGGGTGGGGAAGCAGTTCAAAGTGGTGGACCGGAAGACCTTCTTCAAGGGCATTTTCTTTGGAACATGCTCGGCAATCTTCTGGGGAAGCAGCTCCATCTTCATAAAGCTGGGGCTGGAAAATGGGGCCGCCCCCCTGGGCGGGACGTTTATCGCTTTTTCCGCGGCCGCCCTGGTAGTAAGCGCCTCATTGCTCAACAAGAAAAACAGGGACGAAGTGCTCGGGAGCGACTGGCGTAAATTGAGATTCGCCGCTATGAGCGGCCTGACCTCGAGTACGGGGCAAATGATGAGATACCTGGCGCTGAACTACGGTTCGGTGATCGTGGTCGGTCTGGTGAGCCGCACCATGCCCATCTGGACTTTGACTTTGTCTTTTATTTTCAACAGGAAGTTTGAGAGCTTCAGCCGCTGGGTGCTGATTGGGTATGGACTGCTGATCATTGGTACGGTGCTGGTCCTCTTCTGATAACGGGGATTCACCCTGGAGAACGCCCAGAGTGATTCTAGCCACGAATGAACACGAATAGACACAAATGGTCCCCGGGCAAACCAGCCGCGGGCATCTTGCCCGCGGTACGGGCGTGTTGGTAAGGGTTTCGGCACTCGTCATTGGTTGTGGTATACTGGTTGCACTGGGTTGACCCGAGAGGACCGGATTTGAATGAGAACGAGAATGCCTGTCAGCAGGAAGGAGGAGCGTCTGTGAGATTAGTTTTGCCGCTCGCAATGATGATCCTGATAGTTGTGTCTGCGTGCTCGGTGGGGGTCCCGGCCCAACCCGAACTCGCGCCGACCATTGTGTCCCGGCCGCAGCCCAGGGAAGAAAGAGGGTGGGACAAGACCGTGGCCGAAGGCAAAAAAGAGGGGTCGGTCCTCATGTACACCTCGGCGGGGCCGGAGGCGCGCAAAGAGCTTTCCAATGCTTTCAAGGAGAAGTTCGGCATCAATCTGGAGTGGGTTGCCGGAACGGGGCCGGAAGTGGTCAAGAAATTGCTTTCGGAAAGGCAGGCCGGCCTTTTCCTGGCCGACGGGGTGATCACCGGGGCTACTACCATGCTGAACACCCTGAAGCCCGAGAATATCTTTGAACCCCTCGACCAGATGCTCGTGCTTCCGGAGGTCACCGACCCCAAAGTGTGGCGCGGGGAGAGAATGCCTTTCATGGATAAGGACCACCAGGTCATCTCGTTTATCGCCGGCTATCGCACCTACATCGCTGTCAATACCGACACGGTCAAAGAAGGCGAGATAAAGTCCTATACGGACCTGTTGGATCCCCGTTGGAAAGGGAAGTTGGCCCTGGATGACCCCACCATGGCCGGACCCGGCAGCCAGTGGCTGACTATCCTGTTGACCCGGGTCTGGGATGTGGATAAAGGCAAGGAATTCATCCGCAACCTGGTGAAGCAGGAACCGGCGATCAGCCGGAACTGGCGGCTGCAGGTGGAGTGGGTGGCCCGCGCCAGATATCCCGTGGGGCTGGCAACGATGCGCGAGCCTACGGCCGAGTTCATCGCCAGCGGCGCTCCGCTGAAGTGGGTCAGGGTTGCGGAAGGGGGCGATCTGTCCCCGGGGACGGGTAATATCGCCCTGGTGAAGAGGGCCGCCAACCCCCGGGCAGCCACCGTTTTTCTCAACTGGCTGCTGACACACGAAGGACAAACGGCCCTGGTCAGGGGCTTCGGCAGTCCTTCGGCAAGGATGGATGTCTCCACGGCCGGGCTTGATCCCTTCACCGTGGCCCTGCCGGGGGAGAAGGTATTCTGGGTGGACGAGAGCTTCTATCTTTCGCGGCCGCAGGTGATTGAAATGGCCAAGGAGCTATTCGCGCCCCTGCTGAAGTAGCGAGCAGGAGTGTAGGGTGGGTTAAGCACACTGGGGCAGCGGGGATGCCGGGTGGCTGTGCGAACCCACCGGGGCAGGGACAGAAGAACAAAGTTGTCAGGCCCGGCTAAGAAGAATGGTGGGTTCGCGCAACCTCCCCTGTCAGCACCTCCCAATTTGCGCTTAACCCACCCTACAACTTCTAAGTCTGTAATCTGCGAATCGCTGGAAGTCCGGCTCTCACAGGCGAGGACGCCTGTGGCGCCGGGGGGCGTCAATCTTCGAATCGCCAGCCGTCCGGCGTGGGCCAGGGTGCGGTCTGTTTGGCGCCGAGTTCTTCCATGGCCCCGTTCCGCAGCTTCTCCAGATACGACCACAGGTTCCGGCGCTCATCTTCAGTGAGCCGGGAGATGATGTGGTGAATGGACAGCCTTTCCGATGAGCGGTCGTAGGCGCGCTGGCCCTCCCCGGTTAGAACAATCCTCTTGGTGTGGCTTCCAGGCGAGCTGCTGACCTTCCGCACCAGCCCCTTTTTGGCCATCCTGGTGAGGAGCTCCGTGACGGAGTTCGGCTTTCGCGCCAACCACCGGGCTATTTCGGCCGGCGTGGCCGGCTTGCCGGTCTCCTCGATGGCGTGAATGACGAAGAGGAGGCTTGCCTCTATGGTGGATATGCCGTACTGGCTGAGCTCGATTTCGCGGGCTGCTGACATCACCTGCCTGGTCAACTGGACCATGGCCCAAAGGTTGTAATCGGAGTCTCCGAACAGGTTGTTGGCCTTCTGAACTCTTGACAAATCGGCGATCCTGAGTCTATAATCCTGATGTTCGTATACGAATATCGGCGCGATGCAGGCGATTCCGCCGGCTTTCCCGTCAGGCGCACGCGGAACCGGGTTGATTATATCAAAATGCAAAGAATGACGAAGCCCGAATGACGAATGACCAAACAAATGACGAAAACCGTTTTGGTCATTTGATTTTGGGGTTTTGGTATTGCTCCGAAAATGTCACCCTGAGCGAAGTCGAAGGGTCTTTCGTCCGGCACCCCCCCGAAAGAACTTGTCCTGAGCAGAGCGAAGGATTCTTCGACTACGCTCGCTACGCTCGCTTCGCTCAGAAT
>JACQUA010000264.1 GCA_016210565.1 Chloroflexota bacterium | reverse complement strand
GTCACCCTGAGCGAAGTCGAAGGGTCTTTCGGTCTCGTATTCTCCCCGAAAGATTCTTCGCGTGCGCTTTCAATGACATCGATGTCATTCCATGTGTCCGGCAGCCTTCCGCTGCCTACTGAAGCTCAGAATGACATTGGAGCCGTTGTCACCCGCCGAAGCCCTGAGCAAAGCGAAGGGGCAGTCCAAGGGTCTTTGGTCATTATTACGCCTTTTGCGCAGCCAAGCACTGGACAGAGAGGCTTCGCAGAACATTTAAATTCGGCGTGGAGGGTAAGATGGATCGCAAGCATCACCTTCTGTTGATTGTCGGTGCATTCATTTCGTTCTCGGTGGCGTGTACCCAGACTCCCTCACTTCCGCCCGCGCCCGCGGCCGTCGTTCAAAAGGGGAGTCAGCCATCAGGCTGGGAAGAAAACTGGAATCACCTGATCGCGGAAGCAAAACGCGAGGGGAATGTCAACGTGTACGCGACCACCCCGGTTGACACGGCCCGTCGCCTTTCCCAGATGTTTAAGGACCAGTACGGCATAAACGTGGACTGGACGATCGCCAGCGGCAGCCCGCTACTGCAAAAGCTGAAAGCCGAAAGAACGGCGGGACTCTACCTGGCCGATGTCGGAACTTTTTCGCTGCAATATACGGCCCAGGGGTTGATTGAAATGACGGACCCCATCGAGCCCCTGCTAATCCGGCCCGATGTTAAGGATCCCGGCAAATGGTTTGGAGGAAAACTCCCATTCGCCGATAAGCAAGGGCACATGTTTGCCATCATTCTGCAACGAACCTCCTATCACATTTACAATACCGACCAGGTCAAAGATGGAGAGATCAAGAGCATCCGAGACTTCTTGAATCCCAAATGGAAGGGAAAGATTGCCCTGTTCAATCCATTCAACATGGGGTCAACAGTCAACTGGTATCAGTTCACCCTTAAGGAAGTCCTCGGCATGGAGCAGGGCAGGGCCTACATGAAGGAGCTGGCGAACAGCGTTGTGATTACCAGTCCGGACTATCGCCTGTTAACGGAAGGGGTGGCGCGGGGCAAGTATTCCATAGCCATATGCGTACGGCCCGAAGAGCCCCTCCAATTCATGCGCGAAGGGGCGCCAATCAAGTTCGTGGAGGCTACCGAACGACAAAGAACCGGCTTTTCATGGGGCCTGATAGATGTGCTCAAGAACAGGCCACATCCCAGGGCAGCCCAACTGTTTATCAACTGGCTGTTCACGCAACCGGTGCTCGACGAAATCAGACGGGTCGGCGGGCAGCCCATCAGCAGGGTGGACGTGTCTACTGAAGGCATACAGCCGTTCTTGATACCCCAGCCAGGCGATATGCTTGACAACGAAGACAACTATCTCACCGTCAACGAAATGGCCGCCATGGCCGTCCAGGACTTTGCCATCCTCAGAAAATAAGCTGTCATTCTGAGAGCTTGTGAAGAAACTGGTTAGTCCCTATCTAGCGAGTTGTCTCGCTCATATCTGGGTTTTCAATAAATTCACAAACTCTGAGCGTAGTCGAAGAATCTTTCTGAGCGTAGTCGAAGAATCCTTCGGGTGGGGCGACCGAACGAAAGACCCTTCGACAGGCTCAGGGTGACACATCGCCTGTCATTCTGAGCGTAGTCGAAGAATCTTTCGGGTGGGGCGACCGGCCGAAAGACCCTTCGACAGGCTCAGGGTGACAACGTCATTGAAAGCGTAGTCGAAGAATCCGTTCGCTGCGCTCAGGACAGGTTCTTTTGCTTATTTCTGCAACTAAGTACTAGGAATAAGATGCCAGATCCGGCGACAATGGAAACCCAAACCGTAGTATTCAATATCCAGCGCTTCTGCCTCCATGACGGCCCTGGAATAAGGACAACGGTCTTCCTCAAAGGCTGTAACCTCCGCTGCCAGTGGTGTGACAACCCCGAGTCCATTAACCCGGCGCCTGAAGTGGGGTTTGCCAGGGTGAGTTGTAACCGGTGCGGGAAATGTGCGCCGGCCTGCGGGAAAAAGGCGATAACTATTACTGCGGACGGAATGCCCCGGATAGACCGGGGCCTTTGCGATGCGTGCGGCGATTGTGTACCGGCCTGCGTCCCCGAAGCCCTGACTGTCTACGGGAAAAGACGTTCACTGGCCGAGGTGTTCCGGGAGGTACTCCGTGACAAAGACTTCTATCCTCCGGACGGAGGGGTGACCGTCTCCGGGGGCGAACCTTTGCGCCAGCCAGCCTTTGTGGCAGCCCTGTTCAAACTGTGCAAAGAAGCCGGGATTTCCACCGCCCTGGAGACGTGCGGCCTCGCCCCTACAGCCGCACTCAAGGAGGTCCTGGAATTCACTGACCTGGTGTTGTACGACCTTAAGAATATGGACACGGAGAAACACCGCCGGCTTACCGGGCAGTCCAACGACCTGGTCCTGAGCAACGCCCGGATAGCGGTAGACAGCCCGGCCAGGGTCCAATTCCGCATGCCCCTCATTCCCGGCGTGAACAGCGAGGAGGAAAATATTAAGGCAACCGCCGAATTCCTGAAAGGCTTACAGAAGGGGGAGGCTTCCATAGAGCTTATGCCCTATCATCGCCTGGGCATGGGCAAGTACGAAGCCCTGGACCGGGTTTACTGCCTGGACCAGACGCCGAGCGCCGCCCCCGAGCTCGTCGAATCTGTCAGGCAAGCTTTTGAGCTGGCCGGGGTGCGTTGCCTCGTATCCAGGTAGATGACCTGCGATTCCGCTGGCTGAGTTTTGGCTCGGAGCCTCGTAGGGTGGGTTAAGCACAGCCGCGTAATGGGGAAGCGGGGTGGCTGTGCGAACCCACCAGAGCACGGGCACAAGAACGAAGCTGTCCAAGCCCACCGGGAACAATGGTGGGTTCGCGCAACCACCCCCGTCAGCACCGCCCCATTCGCGCTTAACCCACCCCTACGTGCTTACCCGTCCGCGAGTCCCAGCAATCCACGGATTTCAGCAGGTGTGTACTTCCCCGGTAGTTCACTCCTGGCGGCCATCTCTTCAGCAATGCGCAAAAGTGTTTCGTTCATGGGCGCCCGTTTACCCAATCGCCTGGCAACCCGCACGATCTCGCCGTTGAGGAAACCGGCCTCCACGGTGCCGCTCCGGCGAGCCAGGCTCTGCCACGTGGAGGTCGGCACTTCGCCGGCATGGGCAGCCCGTGGCGGTACGGTAATCTCAGGCCACTGCAGTTCCAATTCCCTGGCTGATATCCAGCAGATGCCGGCTTCAGCCACTATCTCCTGGGCCTCCGCCTGCACCGCCCGGGCAACGCGCTCATTCTCGGCCCCGGTGACGTTGGTGATGGCGCTGATGGCGTTGGTCAGATTAAACATCATCTTCCCCCATTTGTAGGGCATCACGTCCGACGTTACCAGGACATAGAACCCGGCGTCGCGCAGGTCCGCTGCCACATCTTCCACCAGGCCATCTGTCCCCGATGGGTAACGCGCCATGACCAGCCAGCCTGGCGGGTCACGGCGGGTCGCCACCTCGCCATCGGCGACAAAGATGGCGCCCACACGTACCATGACCCCGTATACTGTCTGATAATACGTGCTGGCGATCTCCTCATTGCGCACGCCGTTCTGGCAGCAGAAGATAGGTACCTCCCCGGCCACCGCGCGCAATTCACGCAATGCGTTGTCTGTATCCTGGCCTTTGACGCAGAGCAGAATGACATCGCGGGTCTGGAAACCAACTTCGCCGGGTTTGGTAACGGCAGCCAGGGGCAAAACGTGGGTCCCGGTCGGCGTCTTATAGCGCAACCCGTGTTCGCGGATCGTATCTATATGGTGGGGGCGACCGATCAAAACGACCTCTTTACCCGCGAGGGCCAACTGACCGCCGATTACCCCTCCGAGCGCCCCGGCCCCGTAGATGATAAACCGTGGTCTGCGGTTACTCTCGGTCAACCCGGTCACAGGCTTTTCTCCCCCTTTTTCAAACTCATCTTTACCCACATTTCCGGGCGCTGGACACAGAGCCTCTGTCGAGATGTGGGACATGCGCGATATGGAGAGACACAGTTGGATGATGTCATTCTGAACGGAGACGAGCTTAGCCGAACTTCCGCAGTTTCGTATTTGGACCCGGTCACAGGTGAATCTATTTTTGGCACTACAATTCTTGAATTCTGATGCGCTGCGGAAGGTGTAAGTGGAGCCTCTGGAGCAGGGTTGCCTGGGCCGGGGTCGGCTGG
>JACQUA010000271.1 GCA_016210565.1 Chloroflexota bacterium | reverse complement strand
CGCTCAGAGTTTGTGAATTTATTGAAAGCCCAGATACAAAACTAATTGTTTGCCAGATAGGGCCTGACCAATTTCTTCACAAGCTCTCAGAATGACAGCGAAGGATTCTTCGACTACGCTCAGAATGACAGCGAAGGATTCTTCGACTACGCTCAGAATGACAGCGGGTCTACCGTGTCCTGCCGAAGCTGACTCCGACTGCAACGAGGTCGTACACATCGACGACGCCGTCGCCGTTCAGGTCGGCCCCTGGGTTGAAGTCCGGGTCGCCGGTCTTCCTGCCAAACGAGGCCAGCACCAGCGCCGTGTCGGCGGCGTTGACCACGCCATCCTGGTTGACATCACCGGGCGGGAACGTTACCGGCCAGATGGCAGTCGGCGAAGGCGATGGCGTAGGCCGGGGGGTAGGTGAGGGGGTCGGGGCCGGGGCGATTATCTCCGACAGCCTCACGATGAAAACGTCAGCGCCGCCCGAGGACGTCTGCCCGGGCAAACCTCCCTCGGTATAGCCTGCCACACGGACACTACCGGCGCCGTCTACCGCCACCGCCGAAGCGTGATCGAACCTGCTGGTCCCGATCTGCCGGGTCCACACGATTCTCCCGAGGCTATCGTACTTGCGGACGTAGGCGTCGGAGTCGCCGGAGGACGCTTGGCCGGGGAAGACGCCATCGGTGCGTCCGGCTACGTAGACGTTAGAGGATAGGTCCACAGCCAGACCGTAGGCGTAATCGGACCTGGCGGTGCCGAACTGGCGGAACCACATCTCGTTGCCCAGGCTGTCGTACTTGCCGGCAAAGGCATCATCGGCGCCCGAAAGCGTCTGCCCCGCAAAGGCGCCGGACGTGTAGCCGGCGAGATAGACATTCCCGGCCACGTCGAGGGCCAGGGCGTGGGCAAAATCGTCGCCGCCGCTGCCCAACTGGCGGGTCCAGACGATGTTGCCCAGGGCGTCGTAACGGCGGACAAAGGCGTCGGAGCCGCCCCAGGCGCGCTGTCCGGCAAAGGCGCCATCAGTGTACCCGCCCACGTAGGTGTTACCCCCGCCGTCCACGACCACGGCCGTAGCGTAGTCGCTCTCGACCGTTCCGAACTGGTTGTACCGTACCAGGTTCCCGGAGCTGTCGAATTTCCCCACAAAGGCATCGGCGCCGCCCGACGAGGTCTGCCCGGGCAGGGCGCCATCGGTATGGCCCGCCACGTAGGCGTTCCCCGCGCCGTCCACGGCGATGGCGGTGGCGTAGTCATTGCCGGTTGTGCCGAACTGGTTGTACCAGATGACGTTTCCTGAGGAGTCGAATTTGCCGACGAAGGCGTCAGGACCGCCCAGGCGGGTCTGGCCGGGCAGAGCGCCGGAGGTGCTTCCGGCCGCGTAGATATTGCCTCTGCCGTCCACCGTCACCGCTGCGGCCAGGTCATCGGCGGATGTGCCGAACTGGTTGTAGCGGATGAGACTGCCCGAACTGTCGACCTTGCCCACGAAGGCGTCGGCGCCGCCAGAGGAAGTCTGCCCGCGCAGGACGCCTGACGTATGGCTGGCCAGGTAGGCATCGCCGGCGCCGTCCAGGGCCAGGCCGTAGGCGTAGTCATTGCCGCTGCCGCCGGACTGGTGATTCCAGACGATGGCGCCCGCCAGGGCCGGGCCGGGAGTGGGTGAGGGGACCGGGGATGGGGAAGGCGCCGGAGTCGGGGTCGGGGCCGGTATTTCGGCCAGCCTGACGACGAAGGCGTCAATGCTGCCCAGGTTCGCCTGACCGGGAAGGACGCCGTAGCCGTAGCCGGCGACGTAAGCGTTGCCGCCGCCGTCGATGGCCAGGGCCGAAGCGGAATCGAAGACGTTCGTCCCGAACTGCAACGTCCACAGAAGGTTCCCGAGGCTATCGTATTTGCGAACGAAGCTGTCGGAGTAACCGGAAGAGGCCTGGCCCGGAAAAGCGCCTTCGGTGCGACCGGTCACGTAGACGGCGCCGAACCCGTCCAGGGCTACGCCGTGGGCCTCATCGATTTCTGCCGTGCCGAACTGGCGGGTCCACAGCTCATTGCCTGCGCTATCGTATCTGCGGACAAAGGCATCGGTGCGGCCCGAGGAAGTCTGACCCGGCAAGGCGCCGTGGGTGTAGCCGGCCACGTAGGCAGAACCGCCGCCGTCCACCACCACTGCCAGGGTGTAGTCCATCGCCGGCCCGCCGAACTGCCGGGTCCAGATGATGGCCCCTGAGGCATCGTACTTGCGAACAAAGGCGTCAATCTCGCCCGAGTTGGCCTGGCCGGGAAGGACGCCCCAGGTATGGCCGGCGACGTAGGCGTTTCCCGCCCCGTCTACGGCCACGCCGGAAGCCTCGTCATTGCTGGCCGTGCCGAACTGCTGCGTCCACAATTCGGCCCCCGCGCTGCTGTACTTGCGGATGAAGGCGTCCCGTCCGCCGGGGGACGTCTGGGTGGGGAGCGACCCTTCGGCATAGCCGACCACGTAGGCGTTGCCGGGAATGTCCGCTGCTATGCCCGCGGCGCGGCCGGACCCCGACCCGCTGAACTGCCGGGTCCACACCGCGTTTCCCAGACTGTCGTATTTGCGGACGTAGGCGTCCATGTAGCCCGGTGGGGTCTGTCCTTCGATAAGACCCTGGGTCGAACCGGCGACATAGGCATTCCCGGCCCCGTCCAGGGCCATGCCGGAAAGGACGTCCCACGCGCTGGTCCCGAACTGGCGCGTCCAGGCGATAGCTCCCGAGCTGTCATATTTGCGGACAAAGGGGTCGTAGTTCCCCGCGGAAACCTCCCCGGGAAAGGCGCCCCCCGAATAGCCCGCCACGAAGGTATTGCCCGAGGCGTCCAGGGCTACGCCGTAGGCGTAGTCGTCGAGACCCGTCCCGAACTGGAGCGCCCGGCTGATGACGGGCAGGGAAAACGGACCCGGAGTGGGAGAAGCGGTTGCGGTCGGCGCCGGCGTTGGCGAAGGACCGGGTGTCGGCGTCGGTCCCGGCGTGGGCGTCGGTGTGGGCGAAGGGGTGGCGGGGATGATTGACGTCTGGGCGATTTTCAGGATGAAGGCGTCCTCTCCGCCCGCGGAGGTCTGCCCCGGGAGCGCGCCCCCGGCATATCCGGCTACGTAGACATTGCCGGCGCTGTCGACGACCACGTCCCGGCCCTCGTCGGCGCCGGAGCTACCGAACTGGCGGGTCCAGAGCCAGTTCCCGGAGCTATCATACTTGCGGATGAAGGCATCCTCTCCGCCCGCGGACGCCTGCCCGGGCAGCGCGCCATCGCTGAACCCGGCAACGTAGACATTGCCGGAGCTGTCCAGGGCGACGGCATTGGGAGCGTCCTTGCCACTGGCGCCGAACTGCCGGCTCCAGACCTCGGCGCCTGAGCTATCGAACTTGCGAACAAAAACGTCATTGCCGCCCGACCACGTCCGTCCGGGGAATACCCCGTTGGTCCACCCAGCCACGTAGGAATTGCCTGACGCGTCCACAGCCACAGCCCTGGCCACATCATCGCTCCCGGTGCCGAACTGGCGTGTCCAGGCAACCTGTCCCAGGCTATCATACTTGCGAATGAAGGCGTCGTAGCCGTTGGACCAGGTCTGCCCGAAAAAGAACCCCAATGTCCAGCCGGCCACGTAGATGTTGCCTGAGGCGTCCATGGCCATGCCATACACATATTCGTCGTTGCCGGCGGCGCTCCCGAACTGGCGTGTCCAGACAAGGTTTCCCGCACCGTCATATTTCCGGACGAAGGCGTCGTCGCCGCCCGCCCAGGCGCCTCCTCCGGGCAGAGCCGCTGCGGTCGTGCCCGCCACGTAGACGTTGCCGGCGCCGTCCACGGCCGCCGCCTGAGCGACATCGTCGCCGCCGGTGCCGAATTGCCGGGTCCAGAGCTCGTTGCCCGAGCTGTCGAATTTGCGAAGGAAGGCGTCATCGGCTCCGGATGCTGCTTGTCCGGGCAAGGCGCCGCGGGCCCGGCCCGAGACGTAGACATTGCCGGAACCGTCCACGGCCACCCCTGAAGCGATGTCATCGTCAGAAGTCTCGAACTGGCGGGTCCACACCGCGGTCCCGGCGCCGTCGTACTTCCGCACGAAGGCATCGGCCTTACCCGCGGAGGTCTGCCCCGGGAGGGCGTCCCGGGTAAAGCCGGCGACGTAGGCGTTGCCCGCGCCATCCAGGGCCACGCCGTAGGCGCGGTCCGTCTTGCCGGCGCCGAATTGCCGGGTCCAGGCGGTGTTCGGGACCAGGGGGTCCAGGATGATGGGGCCGGGACCGGGTGGCGGAGTGTCCGCCTGGGATATCCTGGCGACAAACGTATCGACCCCACCCGAGGCGCTCTGCCCGGGAAACAGGCTGGTGGTATCGCCAGCCACGTAGACGTTGCCGGCGCCGTCAAGCGCCACGCTTCGGGCGGCGTCGCCATCGTCCACGCCAAGCTGGCGCGTCCAGACGATGCTCCCGGAGCCGCTGTATTTGCGCACAAACGCACCGAACCCTCCGGGCAACCCCTGCCCGGGCAGGGCGCCATAGCTCCGGCCTGCCACATAGGCATTGCCGCTGCCGTCCACGGCCACGCCGTAGGCCCGGTCTTCCTTGCCGGTGCCGAATTGATGGGTCCAGAGCTCAACGCCACCCCAGCTACTGTACTTGCGGATAAAGGCATCGAAGTTGCCGGACGCGGTCTGCCAGGGGAGGGCACCCTCGGTATGCCCGGCCACGTAAACGCCGCCGGAACCGTCGGCGGCCACGCCCGTTATCTCATCATAGCTGGAGGTGCCGAACTGGCGGGTCCAGACGGCGTTGCCTGTGCTGTCGTACTTACGGACATAGGCATCCCAGCCCCCCGCGTTTGGCTGCCCGAAGAGGCCCCAGGTACGGCCTACCACGTAGGCGTTGCCGCTGCCGTCCACGGCCAGGCCGGAAACGTAATCGTCATACCAGGTGCCGAACTGCCGGGTCCAGACAACGTTCCCCCAGCTATCGTACCGGCGAAGGAAGGCGTCCCTGCCGCCCGAAGATTTCTGCCCTGGAAGAACGCCCTCGGTGTACCCCGCCACGTAGACGCTGCCGCCCGGCCCCACGGCCACGGCGGCGGCGTGGTCGTTCTTGCCGCTGTCGAACTGGGTGCTCCAGATAGCGTCTCCCCAGCTACTGTACTTGCGAAGAAAGGCATCGAAGTTGCCTGATCCCGGCCCCCCTCCCAGGGATCCCAGCGTCCAGCCGGCCACGTAGGCGCTGCCTCCCCCGTCCACCGCAACCCCCGAAACGAGGTCATCGTTGCCGCTGCCGAACTGCCGCGTCCAGGCAGCATTGCCCGAGCTATCGTACTTGCGGATGAAGGCGTCAATGCCGCCCGAGGCGGCCTGCCCCGGAAAGGCGCCGGTTGTTCTGCCCACGATGTAAGCATTGCCGGCGGTGTCCACATCCGAGCCTGAAGCGGTATCATGGGCGCCGGTGCCGAACTGGCGGACCCAGTTGACGGTCGGGATGACGCCGTGGGATGGACCGGGAAGGGGAGGCGGCGGCGTGGGCGTGACGGATGGCGCCGGCGTCGGGTTTGGGCCGGGGACCGCGCTGATGGCTGCCACGGCGTTCATCAGGCCCCATCCGTAGATGTTGTCCCGGCCGGCGTTGCCTTTGTCCGTGGCCGTCGTCTCCAGGTATGACCTTATCTGCGCCGGCGTGAGGTCCAGTTTCTTGCTCAATAGCAGGGCGGCTATCCCGGCGGCGTGGGGGGAGGCCATGCTCGTCCCACTGGCAACGAGGTAGTCCGCGGGGCCCGTGCCGTTCCGGTTCAAACCGTCGTTGTCGACGATCGCTTCGGTACTATCCGCAGGCGGTGGGAAGTGGCTGGCGATGTTGTCCCGCAGCGATATTGTCTGCTGCCCCGGGGCCACCAGGCTCGGTTTGTCGGCGCCGTCCACCCGCGGGCCGCGGCTGGTGAAATCAGCAATGACGTTGAGCGCTGGAGGGGGGTCGTATGCCAGGTAACCGGGGTTCTTGTAGTCAGGCCAGTAATTCCGCGTCACGTAGGCGCCTACGGCGATAGCGTCATCGGCGTCTGCCGGGCTGCTGATGGTATAGAAAGGGTCGGGGCTGTCGAATCGCACCGATGCCCCACCGGCGTCGCCGGAATAGTAGATATGGAATTTCTGAAAATTTTCAGAAGCCTGCCGCACTTTGAGATACCAGGTGCTGTTGCCCGCAGGTACCGAAGGGATTCTCCAAAAATACCGGTTCTCCGTTCCCCGGGAGCTCTGGCCCTGTAGAGTGCTGCCTATGTTGGCTGTTGCCTCAAGCGCAAAGGAGGAATTGTAGAAAAGGAGACTCAAGACGTTATGAAGCTCCACCGGGTCGGACCAGACGAGGTTGAATTCCAGCGCCGTGGTGTCCTCCCCGGCGCCGGTGACATTCACCTTGATGAAATCCGTATCCGAAAAGGGCGCGACCGTCCCTGAATAATGGCGGCCGTCGTTGGCCTCGTTCCCGGCGGAAATGAAGACCGAGGCGCCTTTGCTGACGGCGTAGTCCACCGCCTGGGCGCCCTCGCTGGAGCCATCGTGATGGGCGCTCCAGCCGCCATAGCTCATGTTGATGACCCTGGCCCCGAAGACGTCCACGGCCCACTTCATGGCATAGACAATCCCCGCCCCCCCGGCGTTGCTGTCCTTCCCCACTTTTAAGAACGCCAGGTTGGCCCCCGGCGCCACTCCCTGGTAGGCGCCGGACGAGGCTGTGCCACGGCCCAGTACGGTGCCGCTGACGTGGGTGCCATGTCCGGAGACAGTGGTGGTGACATTGGTGTCCAGGAAGGGAAAATTGCTGAAGTCCATCTTTGCCACGGGAACGGGAAGGTCGGGATGGGTCAGGTCCAGGCTCGAGTCCAGCACGGCGACGGTAACCCCGGCCCCGGTGTAACCCATCCCCCGGACTACATCCACCCCGGTGGCGACGGCCGCCAGGTCATTGTGAGCTTTATAGGTTATCTCGGCCGTGTTCAGGACGGCGATATATTCCTTTGCCGCCAGGTCCTCGACCGTCGCGATGGGCATCCTGGCGTAGACGAATCCGGTGGGATGCCGGCCCACCGGGGGGATCCACGAATCGGCGGCAACATCGACGCCCATGGCCTGCAATTCCGCAAGCTGGACTGCGGTAGGCGGCTGTTTGAGGTGAAGGAACACTTCCTGCCGGGCGGCTGCTTCCAGGGGGAGGCCTTTTAGCCGGGGCGAGAGGGCCCGGCCCGGAGAGGGCTGGCCCCCGCTGGCCAGGTACTCCCGCTTTTCTCTCACCTGCTTGTCCAGCAGGCTGCCGATCTTGGAAGTTGCCGGCTGGCCCCTGGCCACTTCCTGGCTCCGCCACCACGGGGCCAGAGAAAACAACAGGATGGCAAGAATGGTAGCAACAGTGAAAGCGCCGATTACGGCCGTGAGCCTTTTCATCATGATCATCTCTCAGGCGGTCCCTGACGCCGCAGGGTGCTACACTTTACACCAGGCCAATCCTTGTGTCAACGCCCCTCCCCCGTAGCGACACCCCTTGCGGGTGTCGAAAGTCGCGCCCGGTTGTCAGCCATGGTTCGATCCCGACGCGTCGGGACAAGGGGTGTCGCTACGGAGTTTACCACTGTCCGGGTTGAAGCGGAGTCGCCCCTCAAACTGGAAAGTTGCGTGTTTTTGAAGTATAGTATTCCAGTTTGCCATCAGTTGGGCGCTTAACATCTTGAGGACAACACCATGCCGAGCGGTGATGTGGCAGGGGAGCCAGACCAGCGCCGGCGGTCGCAGCCAGGGTGAGACCAGGCGGGGTTGTCGGGTACCCGTTGCGGCAGACTACATCGAGAAAGTGTGAGCCATGGGTGAAATTGAGAAAGAGACCGACGTTCTGATAATAGGCGGAGGGCTGGCGGGATGTCTGGCTGCCATCCAGTCCAGGAGCATTGGTCCCCGGGTTACGATGGTGGACAAGGCGGTGATATCCCGCAGCGGCGCCTCCGCCTGGGCGTACTATCTGCTGGCGCCGCCTGAGGACATAGCTGTGTGGAAGAAAGAACTGGTGGAAAAGGGCGACTATCTTAACGACCAGGACTGGGTGGACGTGCTCCTGCAGGAGCACGGGCAGAGGATTGCCGATATGGCAGAGTGGGGAGTCCCTTTTGAAAGGGATGAAAAGGGAAATCTCATCAAGAAGGCGGGACGGGGCCACGATCGTACCCGCTTCGTCACCAGCGACGGCCGGACAAGGATGGAAGCTCTCAAACGAAAAGCCAGGGATGCCGGGGTTGAGATAGTGGAACGGGTGATGTGCACCGATCTGTTGACCTCTGATGGCCTCCACCCCACCTCAGGTTCCGTGATTGGCGCTATCGGCTTTGACACCAGGACCGGCGACACCCTGGTTTTCAGGAGCAAGGCGGTAGTCATCGCCAGCGGCCCGCTGCATCCCGGAAGCAACCTCAGTGGCGACGGTACGGTCATGGCATTCCGGGCCGGGGCTGAGATCACAGGAATGGAGTTCTGTACCCATCCAACCTGTTTCATGACCGACGGTAAGCGAAATCTGGGCAGCCTTAATGTCCTGTTTCAAGCCCTGGGTCTGAGGCTGGTCAACAACCGCGGCGAGCGGTTCATGGAGAAGTACAGTCCGGTCCTCATGGAAAGGAGCGACTGGGCTGTCCTGGCGCAGGCCATTGTGAAAGAGACCTTCGACGGGAGGGGCCCCATTTTGCTCGATATGTCGGCCGCCAGGGATGAGGATATTGCTTACTTTGCCCGGCTCCACCCGGGGCGGATGGCCCCATTCCGGGAGACCGGAATTGACCTCAAAACGGGCAGGATAATGGTGGAGCCATGGGTCAGCGTCTCCTCTAGTTCGGGGGACGGCGGCATCAGGATCGACACCGATGGCCGGACCGGCATTCCCGGGCTTTTCGGCGCCGGGTCAGCCTGCAAGAACGGCGTGCATGGCACCTACTCTGTCGGTGGCATCAACCTGGCGTTCTGCTGCTCTTCGGGGTACCGGGCCGGTGACAGCGCGGCCAGGTACAGCCAGCACCAACGAGGCAGTCGCCTGGTTCACAGGCCCCAGCTAAGGTCCCTACAGCAGGATTTCTTCTCCAGGCTGGGGCAGAGAAACTTCTCCCCATCCACAGTGCTGGCCAACAAGATAGAAAGGGCTGTTTCGCCGGCTCCGGTCAGCATCATAAAACGGGAAGACAGGATCAGAGGGGCGCTGGAAGACCTGGAGCGCCTGGACCAGGAGGTCAAAGCAGCCGGGGCCAAAGACATCCATGAACTGGTGAAACTCCGGGAGGTCGACAACCTGCTGCTTCTGGCCAATCTGACCTTCCTTTCCGCGCTGGAGAGAAAAGAGAGCCGGCATTCCCATTACCGCCAGGAATACCCCTTCAGGGACGATGTTGACTGGCTCAAATGGGTGGTGATGAAGAACACCGGGGAAAAAGGAATCCAAATCAGGACCGAGCCTCTGGCGATGGAAAGGTACTCGGTGAAACCAGAACCGAGACAGAGGATTGCGTCACGCATCCACTTCTGAATTACGAATGACGAAACTTGTCCCCGCGCAGGCGGGGATTCGAATGACGATGAAAATGGACTGTCTTTGCGAGGAGCGAAGCGACGAAGCAATCCCCCGGAAGGCCAGCCAACCAGGGGATTGCTTCGTCCCGATACAATCGGGACTCGCGATGACGGTCTGACGGGAGCCAATCGCTCATGATAAGACATATTGACCGAACGAAATGTGATAGCTGCGCTCTCCGGCTTCGGGATACCTGTCCGGTCGGAGACAGTTGCTTCCAGGATGTGATCCGGCTGGACTCGGAAAGAAGACCGCATATCGCCTACGCCGCGGACTGCTGCGCCTGCCACCGGGGCTATTACTATGCCTGTCAGGAGGACTGTCCCCTGGGAGCGGTCGAGGTATCCAGCAAGGAGGCGATGCCGCCATCCATCATGGAATCAATGGGCCGGACCCTAACCGCGCATCATGAGGCATGAGAATGAACCGTCATTGCGAGTCCCGACTTCTTACGGACGAAGCAATCTCCGGGTTGGCTTGACTTGCCCGGGGATTGCTTCGTCGTCCCGATTTCATCGGGACTCCTCGCAACGACGGTTGGCCCGGCCGCCACCCCGACGCATCGGGGCTGTTGTTCGGGCGTGGAGACCAAAGAGAGAGGAGTTGGAGAAAATGAAGATACTGCTTGGCACACTACTGGTGGTTGGCGGCGCAATGCTCCTGGCTGCGGCGTGTGGCGGGCCGCCGCCGGCTTCCCCTGCCCCCGAAGCCAGTACGCCGCGAGCCGAGTCCGCCGCGAAGGCCGGCCCGGAAGACCGGTGGGACCGCACCGTGGCCGCGGCGAAGAAAGAGGGGCTGGTGCGCATATACACGATCTGGAGGCCGGAGACGCGAGTTGTCCTGAGCCAGCCTTTCCAGGAAAAATACGGAATCGAGCTGGAGTTCGCCATGTTTGCCCGCGGCTCGGACCTCCTGGCCAAATTCCAGGCAGAGAAACGGGCCGGGCTTCATCTGGCGGATGTCTTCGGGGTTGGCGGCACCACGCTCATCGCCTCGATGAAACCGGAAGGGGTCCTGGGGCCGGTTGAACCTCTGCTGATCCTCCCTGAAGTGGTTAACCCGAAGATGTGGCGCGGGGGCGAATTGCCCATCAAGGACAAGGGAGGATTCGCCGTCAGCATGGTGGCCGGCCTGCAGCGGTACATTTTCTATAACAGCGACATAATCAAGCAGGGAGAGATAACAACGTACAAGGACCTGCTCAAGCCCCAGTATAAAGGCAAGATCGCGCTGAACGACCCCTCGGTGACCGGCACCGGGAACGCCATGTTCGGCCACCTGTCCCGGGACCTGTGGACGCCGCAAGAGGCCTACGACTACCTCAGGCAACTATTGAAACAGCAGGAGGCCGTGATAGAGAGGGACAAACGGCTGCACGTGGAATGGGTGGCCCGGGGCAAATACCCGGTTGGCCTGGGAGGGACGCTGGATAGCATGGGCGAGTTCGTGAAAATGGGGGCGCCCATTCAACCGGTGGTACTCAAGGAAGGCCACAAGGTAACTTCGGGGTCGGGCGCCGTGGGAGTGCCCGCGGTTTCCCCCCACCCGAATGCCACCATGGTCTTCTTGAACTGGCTGTTGAGCAAGGAGGGCCAGACGCATTTTGCCGTCAAGGGCTTCGGTCAGCCGAGCCTGAGGACAGACGTGACTACCGAAGGCATACAACCCATGTTTATCCCCGGACCCGAGGAGAAGATATTCCTGGACTCGGAAGAAGAAATACTGTTCCGGGGCCAGGAAATGATTGAACAAATTGAGAAGATCATCCGCGAAGCCATGCGGTAGTCTTGCCGGTGCTTCGAGACACGTGGAAAGCTGCGTAGGGTGGGTTAAGCACAGCGGGGCAGTGGGGGAGCTGGGTGGCTGTGCGAACCCACCACACGGCTGAGCAAAGTTCCAATAACCAAATTCCAAATTCCAGACACGTTCCAGCGAAAGAACCTTCAAACTGAAAACCCGTGTGGAGGCCATTCGAATATTCGGACATAGGCATTCCGATAGCGTTTGGGATTTGGCACTTGGAATTCGGAATTTGGAGCGCCAGCGACATTGGTGGGTTCGCGCAACCGCCTCCCGTCAGCATCACTGCCATTGCGCTTAACCCACCCTACGGTACTTTCCAGCCTGTTCACTTCCAAAAGGAGGAAACTGTGCAACAACTACAATGTGATGTCCTGGTAATCGGTGGTGGACTGGCGGGCTGCTGGGCCGCCCTGCGGGCCAAGGAAATAGCCGGCAGGGTGGTCCTGGTGGACATCGCGAAGGTGTCCCGGAGCGGCAAGAGCAGCTTCTCCGGCGCCGGTATTCTTTACCCCGAAGCCTCGGACGACCTCGATGTGTGGCATAGGGAAATAGTGGAAAAGGGCGAGTACCTGAACGACCAGGACTGGGTCCGGGTCATGCTGGACGAACAGCCCCGCCGGATGAAGGACATGGAGGAGTGGGGCCTGGAGATGGAGCGCGACAGGGACGGGAAGGTGCACCGGCACGTGGGCCTCAACCACGTCAACACCAGGATCGTCACGGTGGACAGCCTCCGCATGATGGAGGTGCTCCGCCGGAGGATGGAAGCCACCGGCGTCACCCTGCTGGAGCGGGTCATGATCACCGGCCTCCTGACCTCAGACGGCCTTCTACCAACCAGTGGGTCCGTGGTCGGGGCGGTGGGGTTCCAAACCAGGACGGGAGAGACGTTCTGCATCAACGCCGGCGCTACTGTCGTGGCTTCAGGTTCGACGGGGATGTTCGACGCCGGAGGCGAAGGGATTGCCATGTCCTACTTGGCCGGCGCCGAGGTTTTCAACATGGAGTTCTCCCGCTGCTTCGATGACATGGGCTTCGAAGACAGGTACATCGGCGTTCATCTGAACACCTATCAGCGCCTGGGCATGCGGCTGGTGAATGCAAAGGGTGAGAGGTTCATGGAGAGGTATCTGCCGGGTTTGATGGAAAGGGGAAAGAGGGAAGACCTCGGCCAGGCCATCGTTGCCGAAGGTATCCAGGGCCGGGCGCCCATATACATCGACCTGAGGCACCTGGACGAAGAAACGATCAGTAAGCTTTACACCCTGCCGAGCACGTTTCGCGTGGTCAATGCCATGAAGGAAGAGGGCATCGATTTCAGGAAACAACTCGTCAAATACGTCGTCACCTCCGGACCGCTCTACATGCGCTGCGGCGGCATCAGGAACAACATCTTTGGCGAGGCCAGCCTGCCCGGGCTCTATGCCGCCGGGACGGCGGGAGGATATGCCGGGCACGGGACCTATTCGGTGGGTGGGGTCAACCTGGCCCTCTGTTGCGTTGGGGGGTACCGCGCCGGTGAATACGCCGCCAAACTGGCCCGGGAGGGCGGCCCCAAACCTGTCGTCCAGGCGCAGGCGCGGAGGTTGTTGGCGAAGATGCTGCGCCCGCTGAAAGCGCAGTCGGGGGTCAATGCCGAAGATGTGCTGGACGAGTTGCACCAGTATATGAGTCCGGCGCGGATCGCGGTCTACCGGAACGCCGAAAGCATACGCAATATCATGGCAGTGCTCCAGGGATGCAAGGCCAAGTCGCAATCACTCAAGGCCACGGACTATCATGGCCTGATCAGGGCCAACCGCCTGGCGCCCTACATCCAGTGCGCTGAGCTCATCTTCCGGTCCAGTTCGGTGCGCGAGGAGACGCGGGCCAACAACATCAGGTCCGACTTCCCCTACAAGGACAATATCAACTGGCTCCAGTGGGTCGTGCAATCTGTCGACCAGCGCGGCAGACCGGCGATCAAGAAGGTACCGGTGCCTCTCTATCGCTATCCGGTAAAGCCGAAAGAGTACAAGAAGATTCCGGTGGCATTGCCGTTTTTGAAGGATGCCTGACGGCCCACCACGTCCCCTCCCCGGGCGGTGGGTTCCGCTCGTGGGTGGGAGGGATGCCAACCGGTGCTCCTTATCGACGGTGCCTGGCCAACCGGGGCATGGAGTGTCGGCTCGCTTCACCCACCCTACCCTTGCTACCCTTGCGACGTTGAAGACAGTAGTCTGCTTGTGTTAATATTTGCCAGATAAGCGCCCCGGGATTGCGGGCGATCGAAGAGCTTGTTGATTAAGGAGAGGGCAAATGAATAGATGGTTAGCGTTGATGTTGGTTCTGGTGACCCTGGTCGCTATCGGCTGCGCTGTGCCGGCCGCACCTGTCGCCGCGCCGCAGGAGAAGGCCGCCGCGCCCAAAACGTCGGCCAAAGCCGACTGGGAAACGAAGTGGGAGAGCACTCTGGCGGAAGCGAAAAAGGAGGGGAGCGTCTCGGTATACTCCACCTTCATGGCCGACCAGAGGGTGCTCTTGAGTCAAGCTTTCAAAGCCAGGTTCGGGATCGAACTCGATTTCTCTCCCTTCGCCAGGGGGGCCGAAATCCAGGCCAAGGTTGAAGCGGAACGGCGGGCGGGACTGTACCTGGCGGACGCCTTCGGGGTGGGCACCACCACGCTTATTGCCACCATGAAACCGGCCGGCTTGCTCGGTCCCGTGGAGCCTCTGCTGATGTTGCCCGAAGTGAAGGACCCGAAAGCCTGGCGGCGAGAGCAATTCCCCTTTATGGACAAGGACCGGTACGTCATCGTCTTCATCGCGGGGCTGCAGAGATACCTGGCCTACAACACGGACATGATCAAGGAAGGAGAAATAACGACCTACAAGGACGTTTTGAAGCCCCAGTTCAAGGGCAAGATCACCCTGAACGATCCGACGGTGACCGGGGCGGGCAACGCCATGATGGGGCACCTGGCCAGGGACCTGTGGACGCCAGAAGAGGCTGGTGACTTCCTGAGGCGCCTGATAAAAGACCAGGAAGCCAACATACAGAGGGACAAGCGCCTCCATGTGGAACAGGTGGCCCGCGGCAAATATCCCGTCGGGGTGGGCACCACTCCGGACGGCGTCGCCGAGTTTCTGGAGGTCGGGGCCCCCATCGCCTCGGTCAAACTGAAAGAAGGGTACAAGACCTCGTCATCCGGGGGTTCGATCGCCGTGCCCACCCGCATGGCCCATCCCAATGCCGGCCTGGTCTTCCTTAACTGGCTGCTGACCAATGAGGGGCAGCGGCTGGCCGCAAGAGGTTTCGGCATGCCCAGCCTCCGCCTGGACGTGCCCACTGAAGGCATCCATCCGCTTTTCATCCCTGAGCCAACCGACAAGATATTCCTTGACAGCGAAGAGGACATAATCTTCCGGGGGCAGATGCTGGACGTGGCCAAGAAAATCATTGACGAAGCCACAAGGAAATAGTGACGAAGTCCGAATGACGAATGACCACGACCAATGACGAATGACGAAATTCGAATGATGAATCAATGTTCCAAACTCGAATGCTCAAACGGATTATTCATTCTTCATTGGGATTTGATTCGTCATTCGGACTTCGTCATTCGTCATTTTTTGTTCGTTTCAGGTGACAGTAAGTGAAATACTACAGAGACCTTAACGAATACTTAAAGGTCCTGGAGGACAAGGGCAAGCTCGTCAGGATCAAGAGGCCAATAGACAAGGATACCGAGCTTCATCCCCTCGTCAGGTGGCAATTCCGGGGTCTTCCCGAGGAACAAAGAAAGGCATTCTTGTTCGAAAAGGTCACCGATGCCAGGGGGAGGAAGTATTCGATACCGGTCCTGGTGGCCTGCCACGCCGCCTCGAGGCAGGTGTATGCCGCCGGCATGATGTGCGGGCCGGAGGGGATCATGGAGAAGTGGACGCAGGCCCAGCTCCACCCCGTCAAACCCAGGATGGTCGCTTCCGGGCCTGTCTACGAGGAAATCCACGTTGGCGATAAGCTGCTGGAGCACGGGGGCCTGGGCGAGTTCCCGATTCCCATCTCCACTCCCGGCTTTGACAACGCTCCATACCTGACGGCTGCTAACTGGGTGACAAAGGACCCTGAAACGGGGATACCCAATGTGGGCAATTACAGGGCCATGGTCAAAAGTCAGACCAGGACGGGGGTTTTCAGCGAAGCCCCCCAGCACCTCCACACCCACTGGCAGAAATGCAAGGCGAAAGGCATTTCCCTTCAGGCGGCCATCGTCATCGGGCCGACCCCCAATATAGGTTTTGTCGCGACCGCCAAGATTCCTTATGGCGCGAATGAATTCGCCATTGCCGGAGGCATTGCCGGAGAACCGGTGAAGCTGGTGAAATGCAAGACCGTCGGCCTCGAGGTCCCGGCGAGCGCCCAGATAGTGATCGAGGGGGAAATCCCGACCGATTGCCTTGAGCGCGAGGCGCCCTTCGGAGAATTCAGCGGGTATGTCGGGGTCAGGAAGATGACCCACTTCTTCAATGTCACCTGCATCGCCCACCGCAAGTACCCCATCTATAACGCCTTCATCAGCCAGTTCCCGCCCAGCGAAAGCAGCAAGCTGAGACAGGTGGCCTACGAGGCCGTCTTCTACAAGTTCTTGAAGCATGACTGCGATTTGCCGGGCATCCTGGACGTGGCCTTCCACGAAAGCGGAGGGTCCGCGCAGTATTGCGTGATACGGATGAAGAAGTCCCATCCGGCGGAACCGGCGCGCGTGCTGAATGGCGTGATGGCCTTGAGTTCGCGGTTCAACCGGGTGGTGATCGTCGTGGACGAAGATATCGATCCGCGGGACTGCGATTCGGTGAACTGGGCCCTGAGCTTCCGCATGCAGCCGCACCGGGACGTCCGGACCGTTATGAACCGGATAGCCGACCTCGACCCCTCGGCAGCCCCCCCCGGGGAATCCGAAGGCAATTACCCCGGTCCCGCGGGCCAGTCGTCCCTGCTTATTGACGCCACGCGGAAATGGGACTATCCGCCGGTTTCCTTGCCCGCGAAGGAATTCATGGACAACGCCAGGAAGATCTGGGAAAAGGAGGGCCTCCCGGCGCTGAATCCCAGGGTCCCGTGGCACGGCTATTCCCTGGGTCTATGGACCGGCGAAGATGAGGCAGAAGCTCAGCTTGCGGTGCGAGGTGAGTACTACCAGACGGGAGACAAGGTAGCCGCCCAGCGACAGAAAGTGTAGCCGCGAACCGGGGTACCCGGCGCCGCTGTGTCCGTCGACCGGTACCACAGGCCACCGTGCCTGTGAGCCACGAATTATGCCGATGCGTATTTGTTTTGTCCAGGATTGTCGTCGCTTGCGGGCCGGACGGTTGCCCATTGGAAGCGTTTGCGGCCTGCCGCTACCTGCGTCGAGGAACTGTTTTCGTGACAGATAGACATGGGTTCCGTTCAACTCTCACAGGCGCGGTGGCCTGTGGTACCGGGGCGACGCGACGAATGGTCGTCCCCGCTTTCTGTTTGATAAGTCATTGATGAAATGTAACAATATTGATGTTTCGAAGTCCGTCTCTCACAGGCGGGGACGCCTGTGGTACGGTTTGTTGTTAACAGGAGAAGCCAGATGGTAAGCCCATTGAACGGTCCGCAATCTCTCGCAGCACGGGGGACAACCGGAAACCCAAAGGAAGATGTGTGGATTCACTCCGCCTGCGAGATGTGCTATTGCAGTTGCGGCACGCTGATACACCGGGTCAACGGCACGGTGGTGAAGATCGAGGGCGACCCGGACTGCCCCCACAACCGCGGCAAACTGTGCGCCAAGGGCAACGCCGCCATCATGGGGCTGTATGACCCGAACCGGGTCAGGACTCCCCTCAAGCGGACCAACCCGGAAAAGGGCATAGGCGTCGACCCCAAATGGCAGGAGATAAGCTGGGAGGAAGCCCTGGACACCGTGGCGCAAAAGCTCAAGAAGATCAGGCAGGAGGACTCGCGGAAGCTGGTCTTCGCTTACTGGGACGTGCCGTACGTGTTTGGCACTCTCTTTGGCGGCTGGATGGGCGCTTTCGGGGCGCCGACCTACATGCTTTGCGCCTATCGCTGCGGCGCCGCCATGCACTCTGCCAGCTACGAGACCAACAACACCTTTCACAACGAAGTCGACCTGGACTATTGCAATTACCTGATCCTGTTTGGCAACCAGATGGGATTCATGGTGGGACTGACTGCCAACATCACCTCCCAGAAGATGGCCGAAGCCCGGGCCAGGGGAATGAAACTGGTGGTCATCGACCCAATCATGACCACCGCCGCCGCCAAAGCGGATGAGTGGGTTCCCATCAGGCCGGGAACCGATGGCGCTCTGGCCCTTTCCATGCTGCACGTGTTGCTCAATGAATTGGGCATGTATGACGCCGAGTTCCTCAAGAAGTACACCAACGGCCCCTATTTGATAGCGCCGGACGGCGGCTATTTGAGGGACAAATCGACCAACAAGCCGCTGGTGTGGGACAAGGCGGACAACCGGACCAAGACCTTTGACGCCGACATCAAGGACATCGCCCTCGAAGGGGCCTTTCCAGTAGACGGGGCGGATGTCCCGACGGCATTCCAGATGTTGAAAGACCACGTCAAGAAGTACACGCCGGAAAGTATCTTCGAGATAACCACCGTGCCGCCGGAGACCACCCGGCGCATCGCCAGGGAATACGGGCAGGCGGCCAGGATTGGTTCCAGCATCGTCATCAATGGCAGGGAGCTTCCCTACCGCCCGGTGGCGGTCAACTACTACCGGGGCATCGCTGCTCGCAAGCACGGCACTCTCGATAGTTTGTCGCTTTATCTGCTGAACTTTGTGGTGGGCGCGTGGTATGTTCCCGGCGGGCACACCGGGGTGAACATCGTCGGCCCCGGTGGCAGTTGGACGGTGGGGAGGGAGGCGGACGGCCTGGCCACGCCGCCGAACGTGCTCAGCGACGGTTTTTCCCCGTTCAACATCAATGTCCGCCCGCCGGAGCGCATGAGCCTGAGGACCCTGTTGCCCGTCTCCCACAGCGGCACGGCCACCACCGGAATGTGCCTGACGGACCCGGAGAAGTTCAAGATCCCTGTCAGGCCGGAAATGATGATGCACTGCCGCACAAATTTGATGCAGAGCCGCGAAAACCTTCGTACGACCACCGAAGCCATGATGAAGATACCCTTCGTGGTATCGTTCGCCATCCAGCTCGACGAGACCAGCGAGTTTGCAGACATAGTCCTCCCGGACACCCATGCCCTGGAGCGACTGGTGCTCTTCCCCAACCAGCCCTATTTGAGCATCAACACGCTGACCGGCTACTGGTACTGGGGAGTGGTCCAGCCGGCGGTCCAGCCTGCCGGCCAGGCGAGGCACTACATGGAAGTGCTGATAGAGCTGGCGCACCGGGCCGATTTTGCCGATGACTTTTACCGGATGCTGAATGTCACCCTGGAGCTCAAGGACGAGTACAAGCTGGGCCCCGGCCGGAAGTACAGCCTGGAAGAAATCTTTGACCGCTGGGCGAAATCCATGCACGGCCCGGAACACGGCCTGGAGTGGTTCAAGGAGCACGGCTATCTGAAAAAAGCGAGAACGGTTGAAGAGAGGTACCCCCTGGTGGACATCAAGGCGCGTTTCCCCATCTACTTCGAGAACTATCCCCGGGCCGGCAGGGAAGTCCGAAGGGTCACCGAAAAGGTGGGCATCCCCTGGGACGTCTCGGACTACATCGCCCTGCCGGAGTGGCGCCCGAACCCCTCTTTCGAACGGAGGGGGAAGGACTTCGACCTCTATTGCATCAATTACAAGACGCCGATTCATTACCAGAGCTTCACCGCTCAAAACCCGTGGTTGAACGAGCTGGCCGACCAGCATCCCTATTTCTTCAAAGTCCTGATCAACACCGAGACGGCGAAGAGAAAGGGTATAAAGGAAGGAGACCTGATCGCCATCGAGTCCAGTGTGGGCACGGTGACGGGCAAGGCCCGGCTCACCGAAGGCATCCACCCCGAGGTGGTGGGCATAGCCGGAACATTTGGCGCCTGGGCCAAGGGTAAACCCATCGCCAGGGGGAAGGGCGTGCACCATAACAGCCTGCTTCCCTACGACCTGGAGCATGTCGACGGGGTTTCCGGTGCTGTGGATGATTCCATTGAAGTGAAGGTATACAAGATCGAACCCCATCGCGGGGCGTAACCGTGGGACTCTGATAACTTTTACCACAGAGGCACGAAGTACACGGAGACGATAAGAGATCTCTCCCCCTTTGAAAAAGGGGGATTAAGGGGGATTTGAAAAGCGTTTTCCCGCCAGGTAAAATCCCCATTTTCCAGCCTGTTCCCCAGCAGGACTCGGCGGGAAGCGACAGTCTGGAAAGCATCGACAGGCTGGAAAGCGTGTCGTACCAAACGTGAAGACAACAACTCAGGGAGGCCCAAGAATGTCAGAACAGGTAACCCGCGCCATGTGTCGCTGGTGTCACTCCATGTGTCGCGTCGCCGTCCATACGAAGGATGGCGAGCTGGTGAAGATAGAGGAAGACCAGACCGACCCCCGGGTCAACATGATATTTCCCCCCACCCGGGCCTGCGTCAGGCTGGCGGGGGCAAAGGAGTTCATCTACCACCCCGACCGGCTGAAGTTTCCCCTGAAGAGAAAGGGCGAAAGAGGGGAGAACAAATGGGAGACCATTAGCTGGGCGCAGGCCGTCAGCGAAATCGCCGCCAAGCTCGCCGAGATCGTCAAGAAATTCGGTCCCGAGTCCGTGGCCACGACCACCGGCACCGGCCGGACGGACCTGTGGGTCTGGCAACGCTTCATGAACGTGCTGGGAAGTCCCAACCTGGGAGGCCAGGGCACGATATGATTCGGCCCCATGGTAGCACCGGCTGGTGCTATGTTTGGTTGGCCCCTCCGGCACCGGAGCGTTTTCGTCATCGACACCGGCCCCGATGGCAAGCCTTTGACGAAGTGCGCCCTGATCTTCGGAATGGACCCCTCCCAGTCCGTCCTCCGCCTGTGGAAGACGCTCATGGACGCCAAAAAGAACGGCACGAAGATTATCGTGGCGGACCCCCGGCGCACCAGGACGGCGGAGTTGGCCGACCTCTGGCTACAGCTCAGGCCCGGCACCGACGCAGCCCTGCTCATGGCCATGATAAACGTGGTCATTCAGGAGAATCTGTACGATAAGGAGTTCGTCGAGAACTGGTGCTACGGTTTTGAGGATCTCAAAGAAAGGGTAAAGGAGTACACCGCTGAAAAGGCCGCCGCGATTACCTGGGTACCTGCCGACAAGATCCGGGAAGCGGCCAGGATGTACGCCACGGAGAGGCCGGGGGTCAGCCTCCACGGGATGGGCACCGAGCACCTGGAGACCCAGCAGGAAGCCATCCAGGCCCGGCTCATCCTGGCTGCCCTGTGCAACAACGTAGACGTACGCGGGGGGGACTATATCAACGGCCCGTCCAAATGCGTCCCCGAAACCGACCTGCAGGGCGGTCGGTTCCTTTCCTCCGAGCAGCGGAAAAAGCAGATCGGCATCGACCGGTTCCGGCTCCTCTCCTGGCCGGGCCGGGAACTGATCTGGGAGCAGAACCGTAAACACTGGGGCTCGGAGTGTGGCACCTATGCTTACGCCCACACCCCGTCCCTTATGAGGGCCATCCTGACCGGCAAGCCGTATCCGGTGCGCGCCGTCTTTACCGCCAACAACAACCCGCTGATAACCTTGCCCAACGTCAAGCTGGTTTACAAGGCGTTGAAGAGCCTGGACCTGTATGTGGTCAAGGACTTCACGCTGACTCCGAGCGCCGAGATCGCCGATTACGTCTTACCGACGGCTTGCTGGGCCGAAAGGCCCGCCCTGTCCACCGGGCACGGCTTGGACAATAAGATCCTCGCCGGTGAGGCGGCGCTCCCCGCGATAGTGCCGGGGAAACATGAATACTGGACAGACTACGACTTTTTCCGGGCGCTGGGTATCAGCATGGGCCAGGCCGACTATTGGCCCTGGAAGGACCTGGAAGCCGTCTTCGATTACCAGTTGGGGCCCCTGGAGATGACGCTGAAGCAGCTCATGGCGCAGAAGAACGGGGCATTGTCTCTCCCCGAGGAGTTCGAAAAACACCGGAAGCGCGGCGGCTTCGGCACCCCCACCGGCAAGGTGGAACTGAAGTCCACCATACTCGAAAAGCTGGGCTACGATCCCCTGCCGAGCCACTGGGAACCTCACGAAAGCCCCCTCAGCCGCCCGGACCTGGCGAAGGATTACCCCCTGATGCTGATTACCGGGGGCCGTTTCCTGCCGTACTTTCACTCGGAGCTGAAACATATCGATTCCGTTCGCAAACGCTATCCCGACCCGAAGCTCCAGATCAACCCTGAAACAGCGGGCAAATTTGACATAAAAGATGGAGACTGGGTCTGGGTAGAAACCATTCGGGGCCGGGTCCGGCAAAGGGCGGACCTGTTCGATGGCATTCACCCTCAGGTGGTACATGGGCAGCATGGCTGGTGGTTCCCGGAGAAGCCGGGCGAGGAACCCTGGCTGCATGGGGCGTGGGAATCGAACATTAATGTGCTGACCGATGACGATCCGGACCACTGCGACCCGCGCAGCGGCGGCTGGCCGCTGAAAACGGCCTTGTGCAAGGTCTACAAGTGCAAAACGTACTGAAGTAGCCAGTAGCCGCACCCTTTACGGGTGCGCCGTAGTCAGTAGCCAGTAGCGAGTAGCCCCGGTACCACAGGCCTCCGTGCCTGTGAGCCGCTGTTCTTGTCCCTGGTGGTGACTGTCCGGCCAAGCAGGGACCATAGCCAGGAAATGCCTCTCCCTCCATGGGAGAGGTCAGGTGAGGGTGAAAGATACCAGGACAAGCCCCTCACCTTAGTCCTCTCCCACAAGGGCAGAGGAGACTCGTGCCTGTAGTTTCCGATAGGGGGGTTTATGGACCTGAGGAAGTTCCTGGGTCAACTTCAAGATTCCCATGAGCTGAGGGTGGTAGAGAATGCGGACCGGGACCTGGAAATAGGCGTCATCACCGAGCTCTGCAACGAGCGGAACGGCCCGGCCCTGCTGTTCGACCACATCACCGGGTATCCCGCCGGATACCGCGTGGTCAGCAATTTGACGGCCACCCTGAAGAGACAGGCCATGGCCTTCGGCCTGCCGGTGGACCTGCCCAACGTGGAGCTGGTGCGCCGCATCAAGGACAGGCTTGTCGGTCTGAAACCAATCGTACCCGTACCGGCGACTGCGGCTCCTGTGCTGGATAACGTCCAGGAGGGAGAGGACGTCGACCTGCTGAAGTTCCCCTCGCCCCGGTGGCACGAGCATGACGGCGGACGCTACATCGGCACCGCCGACCTGGTCATCACCCGGGACCCCGTTGAGGGTTGGGTCAACGCCGGGACATATCGAATCCAGGTCCACGACTCCCGGACCCTCGGGCTATACATTGTCCCCGGTCACCACGCCCGTTATATGCGCGAGAGCTACTGGGCGCAGGGGAAGGCCTGCCCCGTAGCTGCAGTGTTCGGCGCCCATCCCCTGGTATGGATGCCGGCCTACCTGCAATTCCCGTGGGGGAGCGAGGAGTTCGCCATGGCCGGCGGTCTTCTCGGCCAGCCCCTGGAGGTCATCAAAGGTGAGCACACCGGCCTGCCCATCCCCGCCTACTCCGAGGTTGCCATCGAGGGAGAGTGTCCGCCGCCGGAGGTTGAATCCCGGCAGGAGGGTCCCTTCGGAGAGTGGCCGGGCTATTATACCACCGGGGCGCGGCAGGAGGCTGTCATCAGAGTGAAGAGGGTCATGTACCGCCGCGACCCCATTATTGTTGGAGCGCCCCCTTTGAAACCGCCGGGGAGCGCCCACGGGCATTACATAGTCCACGCCGCGTATATGTGGCACGAGCTGGAAAAACTGGGCATTCCCGGGGTTAAGGGCCTCTGGTGCAACCGTTCGGGAAGCAATCGGTACATCATCGTCGTTTCCGTCCAGCAGAAGTACGCCGGCCATGCCAGGCAGGCAGCCATGGCCGCCATGTCCGGGCCGGAAGGGGCCTTCCACGGGCGGTTCGTCATCGTTGTCGATGAAGACATCGACCCGAGCAACCAGGACGATGTTCTCTGGGCGCTGGCCACCCGCTGCGACCCTGCCACGGCCATTGAGGTCGTGACAGGCTGCTGGAGTACCCCCCTGGACCCGATAATGCCCCCGGAAAAGAGAAAAGCCGGGGACCTGACCAATTCCAGGGCGATGCTCCTGGCCTGCCGGCCCTACCACTGGATGAAGGACTTCCCGAAGGTAAACCGGGCCAGCGACGAACTGAGGGCGAAAACGCTGGCGAAGTGGAAAGCCATTCTCCCGTAGTCTCCCCCTTTGAAAAAGGGGGACTAGGGGGATTCTTCCGTGGCGACAGGACTAGCCCCGTCGCTGCGTGACCTCCCACCATGGCCGCCAACGGACCGGTACCACAGGCCGCCGTGCCTGTGAGAGCTGTACCAGACCTGTGTCAGCCGGTTGACGGCGGGTCACGATCAAGTGCCGTGGCTTCGACACCCACGAGGGGTGTCGCTACGGGTGAACGGCTTTTGGCACCCGCTCCGCTGGGCGGCGCCGATGCTTTGGGGCGACCTGTCGGGACGGGAGGTGTCGCCAAAATGGAAGCAATTTCCCAGCAACTCACCCATGCTGGGCGGGCCAAGCCCCCTCAAGGATGGAAAATAATTGCTCTCTCAGGCACGGCGGCCTGTGGTACCGGGGTTGTTTCCTGGCACTTTACTTGAAAGGAGGTTGACGGCAATGAAAAAGGTCGGACTGTCTATCCTTCTGGTCGTTTCTGTTCTCGGAGCGGTCCGTCCTGGCTGCCTGTGCGGCCCCCGCCGCGCCCGCTCCGGCCTCAACCCCGGCGCGCGAAGCCGGAGCGCCTTCGCCGCCGCAGGACAAATGGGGGCAACTGGTGGCTGAAGCCAAAAAAGAGGGGAAGGTCGTTCTGTACGGGGAAATCGGGCCGGCGCTCAAGGCAAAACTTATCGATGGCTTTGAGAAGAAGTACGGGATAGAGATAGAGTTTGTGGTGGGCAGGCCCCCGGAAGTGGCCCAGAGATATTTGCAGGAAAGGACGGCCAACCTCCACCTGGCCGATGTGTTCATCACCGGCCAGACCACCACCTCTACGGTCCTGAAACCGAGAGGGGTCCTGGCGCCGGTCAGACCCCACCTCGTGATGCCGGAAGTCCTGGACATGAAGGCCTGGCCGGAGGGAAGACTGCCGTTCCTGGATGCCGACGAACTGGTGGTGCCCCTCATATCCGCCTTCCGATCGGGCGTGGCCGTGAATACCGACCTGGTCAAGAAAGGCCAGTTGGCGTCCTACCGGGACCTTCTGAATTCGATGTGGAAGGAGAAGATAACCCTGAGCGACCCGTCGATGCCCGGCGCCGGGGGGACCCTGGTGGCTTTTCTGATGCTCAAGGGCATGGGAGTACAGGAGGGGGAGAAATACCTGCAGCAACTCGCCACCCTGAATCCGTTCATCACCAGGGATACCCGCCTCCACATGGAATCGGTGGCCCGCGGCAAGTACAGCATAGGCATGGGACCCACGCCCCAAGTGCTGGCGGACCTCGCCGGCGCCGGTGCGCCGGTAGCATGGGCCCCGATGCAGGAGGGAGGCATAGTCATCCCCGGCGGCTCCGCCGCGGCGCTGCCCGATAAGCCCTCCCATCCCCGCGCCGCTGCCCTGATGCTCAACTACCTGCTTTCGCGGGACGGCCAGTTGGCGTTCAGCGAGTCCAGGGGCGAGCCCGCCCGGAGACTGGATGTCCCGACTGCCCACGTCCTGCCGGGGACGATGCCCCAGCCGGGCGAAAAGGCATTCTGGCTGGACGAAGATTTCGTCCTCAAAGAACCGACTTTTTATCCCCTTTCCAGGGAAATATTTGGGATCAAATGACGAAGTCCGAATGACGAATGACCGGGCGCCTTTTTGAGTCGCAGCACCAGCTCGAAACTTTGTTCTGGAACATCACCATGAAAGCACTTATCCCTTGGTGGTCATTCGAAATTCATCGGTCATTCGTCATTCGGATTTCTAATTTCGCGTTGGTCATTCATCATTCGGATTTCGCCATTTCCCCATTTGATTCGTCATTCGGACTTCGTCATTTCTCTATTTCTTTCCGTTTCAAGACAGGAGGATACGATAAGTGTATAAAGACCTCAGGGAGTACATTGCCGACGTCAGGCAGCGCGACCATGTCAAAGTCATTGAAGGGGCGGACTGGGACCTGGAACTGGGGCTCATCACCGAAGCGACCCTGAAGAAGGCGGACCCGCCGCTCCTGATCTTTGACAGAATCAAAGGATATGCCGCCGGATACCGCGTCCTGACCAACCTGCTGAACACGCCGAAGCGCACGGCCATGACCCTGGGCCTGCCGGTGGAGCTCAGAGGGCTGGAAATGGTGAAGCGATGGAGGGAGAAGGTCCAGCGCGAGTTCCGGCCCGCGCCTCCGGTGGAGGTCGCCGCGGCGCCGGTCAAAGAGCATGTCCATACCGGCGCGGACATCGATCTGTGGGAATTACCGGTGCCCAAATGGCACGGGCTGGACGGGGGCCGGTACATCGGCACGGGCGACATGGTCATCCAGAAACATCCGGAGACCGGCTGGGTCAACCTCGGCACCTACCGGGTCCAGGTGATCAACAAGAACACGGTCAGTCTTCACATCACCGGCGGCCATCACGGGGTGGAAATATCGAGGGCCTACTGGGACCGCGGTCTCCCTTGTCCGGTGGCCATCGTCTGCGGGCAGGAGCCCCTGATATGGACTATGGCCTGTTCCGCCCTCCCGCGGGGAGTGGGCGAGTACGACTATGCCGGCTGGCTGACCGGCAGCCCGGTGGAAGTGGTCAAAGGCGCCGCCGTCGACCTGCCGCTGCCGGCCCATGCCGAAATCGTTATCGAGGGCGAGTTCCTGCCTCCGGATGTCGAGACGGCGATGGAGGGTCCCTTCGGGGAGTGGTGGGGCTACTACGGAGGCAAGGCCAGCCCGCACCCGGTCATCCGGGTCAAGGCCATCTGCCACCGGAAAGACCCCATTCTCCTGGGATGTCCTCCCATGTTGCCCATCGATAACGACTATGTCCGGTACATCGTCAACTCCGCCGAGCTCTGGAACGACCTGGACAAGCACTACCCCGGCATCAAAGGCGTCTGGCTCTGTCCGGAAGCCAGGGGCGCGCCCATGTGCATCGTATCGGTGCAACAGCAGTTCCCGGGCCATGCCCGGCATGTGGCCACAGCCCTGGCTTCTTCGCAGGTGCTGCACCGCTGGGTAATAGTGGTGGACGACGACATCGACCCATCCAACACCGCCGAGGTTCTGTGGGCGCTGGGGACCCGATGCGAACCCAAGACCTCCATTGACATCATGGAAGGCTTCTGGTCGCTGGCTTCCAACCCCAGGCTGCCCCCGGAGAAGAGGGCCAACCGGAACAGCTTCGACAGTTCCCGGGCGCTGGTCTATGCCTGCAAGCCCTATTCCTGGCTGAAGGACTTCCCGCCCTCGGTGAAAAGCAGCCCCGAGGCCCTGCGCCAGACCGCAGAAAAATGGGCCAAAGAGCTGGCTTGACCCGCGACGACTCCATGCTCCCCCCTTTGCATTCCTCTGCGCGCTATGCGGTGAAAGGCCGTTCCGGGCGCTGCATTTCCGGGAGGCGCATGGGAGGTGCACAGATTGACTTTCGCTGACCCCGATTTTATACTAGAGGAAAACTCTCAAAGAAAGGAAGAACAAATCCATGTGCTGCTGTTGTGCCGCCCATGCCAAAAAGCCGGCCCAGCCGGCCAAGAAACCCCTGAAATAGGCCGGCAGTCGGAAGCCAGAAGCCGGGAGCTGATCATGGCCCTCCCCTTCCGGCTTCTGGCTATTATGTCCTACACTCCCCGGGGCTGTAGCTTAGCCGGGAGAGCGCCTCCCTTGCACGGAGGAGGTCGGGGGTTCGAGTCCCCCCAGCTCCACCAAAGGGGACGATACCTAGAACTGCTCGGAATTCCAGACAGGACCGTTTGGGTCGAGTCTTTTCGATAACCTTTCCTTGGGCTCCAAGGTCACCGACTAATTCTAAGCGGACCCCAGAAGTCAAACCTAACTGGTTGGTTTCTTTCCGCTGACGAAAGCCAAGAATGCAGAGCGCGTCGGCCCCGAGATGACCTCCACGAAACCTGTTTCCCGCAACATTGGAGGGATAGCCTCCACGTTGGATTGCATCATCATCCTGTGACCGAACACAGCAGAGGCAACATGGATCAAGAAGAGGTTGGCTGGCGGTTTGAAATCAGCCAAGAAAAAATGTCCGCCTGGCTTCAGCACTCGGTATATTTCTGTAAATCCCCGGCGCTTCAGGTCGTCTGGGAGATGGTGGATTACGAGGCGGCTGATGACGACATCGAAGGTCGCATCCGGATAGGCAATCTTCTCAATCAACCCAACCTCGAAAAAGGTCTCGCATCCACTGCGGTTGGCCTTTTCCCGGGCCACGTCGATCATCTCTGGGGAGGCGTCTATCCCGCACGCTGAACTGGACACACCGGCACAGTTTCCGGCCGTCAGGGTAAGGCTGCCAGTGCCGCAACCTACATCGAGAACCTTGTCTCCCGGTTTGATTTTCGCCATTTCGACGACCATTCTGCTGTTTCGACCGTTTACTCCCAACCCCATCAGACTGGTGTGAAGGTCGTATCGAGAAGCCCTGTGGAGGGTGGCCCCGGAGGTTTCCGGGCGGTTTCTTATTTTGCTGTCTTCGTGCATACTATGCATGTCCACGATCCTTTCCCTTTTCGCTATTTGCGTTCGACTGCTGTTTACGCCGCCCGTACGGAGTCATCCCCTGCGGTTTGTACACCGAAAGGACCGTCGCCGTGGGCAACGCCAGCAAGGCGAGCCCTGCTTTGACTACGAGGTCAGTCCGCAGCCCTCGGAAATCGGTGATGGACAATGTCGTCTCTGCTGCCACGCCTGCCATATAGCTGATTTGCTGCAAATGCACCAGCAGGAGGATGATAGCAATAGTAGTTATCAGGAGTTTCATCAGAACCCAATAGTGGCGGAACAAACCCCACGTAGTACCCAGAGATGAGAAAAGCCCGGTAAGCAGCGAGGCGAGGCTCAATGGAACGATAACGAACCGGGCAGTCAGCTCGAGCGCGAGATAGGCGGCTCGCACCATCTGGGCATCTTGGCTGGTCAGACCGGCAATAGTGAGAGCTAGGAGAATGCTGAAAAACCCCCCTTTGGTGCCGGGTCCAGGCTGGGTCCGGCGATTGAACATTGTCTCACGGGCGGCGGTTGCAAAGCAAGCCTCTAGATGTAGTGGTGGTAATTATATT
>JACQUA010000270.1 GCA_016210565.1 Chloroflexota bacterium | reverse complement strand
GTCACCCTGAGCGCAGTCGAAGGGTCTTTCGTCCGGCACCCCACCTCGAAAGATTCTTCGACTACGCTCGCTACGCTCGCTTCGCTCAGAATGACATTTTCATCGTTCATTGTCCCGACTCGTCGGGATGGCCGATTGTTTAGCGAACAGGACCCGCGCTGGATTGTGTCATCCAATTGTCTCTGAGTCCTCCGTGTCTCTGTGGTGAAATATGCTTCATCAGTTAATGGGGCTGTGTTAACAAATGACAACCAGATGAAACATTACTTTGGGCTGGCCGCGGAAGCGGTCCGCCATCGAGAAATGCGCCCTGTTGAAGCCGGACTGCGAGGGAGGGGAATTCAGCTTCCTGGAGAGCGCCCCCGATGCCGTCATGTCCATGATATTGAAAGTCGTCGGCGAATATCACCACGGGATAACCAGGTGCACTCACCGGGACCTGGGCAGCTTTCTGGCCGGGAAGAATTTCGAAGTGAAGACCTGGGAATCGCAGTCTCTTCCTAATTTCAGCATGGGTTTTCTCTGCGCGTCAAGGCTCCGGGATAACCGGCCGGCGTTGTAGGGACCTGCCAGGCCAAGACGTTTATGGAAAGGGCGATTTTTCTTGACCGGGACGGCACCATCATCGAGGATACCGGCTATGTTGGCGAACGGGAAAAGGTGAGGTTCTTACCGCGTGCCGGAGAAGCCATAAGATTGCTGAACGAAAACGGATTCAAGGTTATCGTGATAACTAATCAAGCGGGCGTTGCCAGAGGCTACTTCACTGAGGCCGCCGTGGCGGATGTCAACAGCTACGTCTGCGAATCACTGGCCGGGATGGGCGCCTCCATCGATAAGATTTACTACTGTCCCCATCACATCGAAGGGACCATCGAGGAGTACCGGAAGGAATGTTACTTCCGCAAGCCCAACCCGGGCATGATCGAGGAAGCGGTCCGTGACTTCGGCATTGATTTACGAAACTCTTTCGTCGTTGGCGACAAGGCCAGCGACATTGAAGCCGGGCGCAGGGCCGGGTGCAGGACAATCCTTCTGGCTGGTCAAGTCCCGCCTGCGGGCGAAGACAACGGCGGGTCCCTGCCCGACCACGTCGCCCCGGACTTGTATGAAGCAGTGATGTGGCTATTGGAGCCGGGAGTTAATGGAAAAGAGTGACCGGGTTTTCGTGGCCGGACACAAAGGGATGATCGGTTCGGCTATTGAACGCCGTCTCAGGGAGACCGGTTTTGCCAATCTGGCGACCAGGTCCGGCTGCGAACTCGACTTGACCGACCAGAAATCGGTCGTCGGCTTTTTCCTGGCTGAGAAGCCGGACTACGTTTTTCTCGCTGTGACCACTCTCGGAGGAATTCTGGCCAACAGTAGATATCCAGCCACGTTTATCTACAACAATATCCAGAGTCAGACCAATGTAATTCAAGCAGCCTGGAAAACCGGAGTCAGAAAACTGCTCTATTTGGCCAGCTCCTGCATCTATCCCAGGGAGTGTCCCCAGCCAATGAAAGAAGAGTACCTGATGTCGGGGAAACTGGAGCCGACCAGCGAGCCTTACGCCGTCGCGAAGATTGCGGGCATCCGGATGTGTCAATCGTATGACCGGCAATACCAGACCCGCTACATCTCGGTCGTCCCCGCAGATCTATACGGACCGAATGATGATTTTGACCCGGAAACAGGCCATGTCCTCCCGGCGCTCATGGCCAAAATGCACCGGGCAAAGGTCCGTGGAGACCCGGAGCTAGCGGTTTGGGGCACGGGTTCCCCGAGGCGCGAATGTCTTCACGTGGATGACCTGGCTGATGCCTGCATCTTCTTGATGGACCGCTATGACGAGCCCGAGATGATTAACGTTGGTTCCGGGCAGGATATGTCGATCCGGGAGCTGGCGCTGCTGCTGAGACAGGTTGTCGGATTTCGTGGTATAATTGCCTTTGATGAATCGAAACCGGACGCAGTGCCGCATAAGCTGCCGGACACCAGCAAAATCAGCAAGCTAGGCTGGTCGCCCAGGATCCACCCCCAAAGGGGCCTCAGGCAAACCTATCAATGGTACCCCAGTCATTTGGAATCCGCTTAATCCAAAGGTAATAATTATTGATGTATTCCGAGCAATTAGCCCATCATCGCGAGCGAAGCGACCTCCCCTCTAACGGGGGATTGCGTGGTAGCCCTTGCCATGGAGGGCATTGTTGGCTGGCGAGAGCTTCGGAGATTTCGTCATCACGCACGAGCGCGGCAGAGGCCGGAAGGGCTGATAAACTTGATTGCATATAGAATCGCCCGGCCTGACCGCCTCTCCGTCTATAGCCAAACATGTCAAGAGAATAGTTGACGAGGCATCGTGAACAATATCGCACCAACGCAAGCTGGTGACAGATCAAAGTCAAATGTGATAATCATCCGCCCTCGGGCTGGGTGGGTGCCGATTGATTTCGCTGCCCTATGGGCATACCGCGAACTGCTGTACTTCATCATATGGCGGGAGATCAAAGTTCGCTATAAGCAAACCGCGCTGGGCTTTATATGGGCAATGATGCAACCTTTTTTTATGATGGTAGTATTTAGCCTCTTCTTTGGCCATTTAGCTAAGATGCCTTCAGAGGGAATTGCCTATCCCTTATTCACTTATGCTGCTTTATTACCGTGGACTTTGTTTTCTGAAGGCATAACCCGTTCGAGCATGAGTATAGTTCAGGATGCTGGTTTAATCCAGAAAATATATTTACCCAGGTTGATTATGCCTATTACCGGTGTTGTCTCACCCCTAGTGGACTTTGGAATTGCTTTTACTATTTTATTGGGGATGGTTTTTTATTATGGGTATGTGCCTTCATTGAGCTGGTTCCTGCTGCCAGCTTTTATCCTTCTTGCTTTGATGACCGCTTTAGCCGTAGGTTTGTGGCTCTCGGTAATTAACGTAACCTATCGCGATGTCCGCTATGCTATACCGTTTTTTGTGCAACTCTGGTTTTTTGGCTCTCCAGTAGTTTATCCATCAAGCCTTGTACCACCCCAAGCTCAAATATTATATGGGTTGAATCCCATGGCTGGTGTCATTGAGGGCTTCAGGTGGGCACTCCTGGGCACAAAGCCTCCCGGCTTATTGATAGCGATTTCTATTTGTATAATAATCGCACTATTAATTTCAGGGGCATTTTTCTTTCGGCGGCATGAGAAGACTTTTGCCGACAGGATATAAACACATGAGTGACACCGCCATCCGGGTGGAAAACCTCGGTAAGATTTATCGCATTGGCGAGCTTGCAAGTTACCAGACTCTACGCGAGAGCATAACCAACATTTTGTCGTTTCCTCTACGCCCTTTTCGCTCCACTATTAGGAATCCAGGGGCTGAACCTCGAAATCCAAGTTCAAGGTATATCTGGGCGCTGAAAGATGTTTCTTTTGAGGTCAAACAGGGGGAAGTGGTGGGAATAATCGGCCGCAATGGGTCCGGAAAGAGCACTTTATTAAAGGTTCTAACCCGTATTACTGAGCCTACCGAAGGTTGCGCCGAAATTCGTGGCCGGGTTGGTTCACTACTTGAGGTCGGCACCGGCTTTCATCCTGAGCTGACCGGGCGAGAGAATGTCTATTTCAATGGTGCGGTGTTGGGCATGAAGAAAGAGGAAATCGCCCGCAAGTTTGCTGAGATTGTGGAATTCTCCGGTGTCGAAAAGTTCATTGATACCCCTTTAAAGCGGTATTCCAGTGGCATGCAGGTGCGTCTTGCCTTTGCTGTAGCTGCACACCTTGAACCGGAGATTCTTTTGATAGATGAGGTACTGGCAGTAGGCGATGCCGGGTTCCAGAAGAAAAGCCTGGGCAAAATGGGTGAGATTGCCCGGGGCGGGCGGACGGTACTGTTTGTCAGCCATAATATGAGTGCAATTTCCACTCTCTGCAACCGGGCAATCTTGTTGCGGGAGGGCAATATAGCTGCTCAGGGCGTAACGTCAGAGGTAATAGGTCAATATCTTTCTTCGGGAGAGAATCAGTCAGGAGAGGTAGTTTGGCCGTTCAAAGAAGCTCCCGGCTCGGAATTGGTAAGGCTAAACGCGGTGAGAGTAGTCGACGAGGAAAGGAAGACTTCTTTTGACGTGGACATCGGTAGGCCAATTTATCTCGAAATGGAGTTTTGGTGTCTCCAAAAAACGAGAATGACTCCGGTTTTTCACTTGTATAGCCAGCTCGGCGTGTTACTCTTTTTCACCACGAATCTGCATGATCGGGTCTGGGCTGGGATGGAATACGAGCCCGGGCTATATCGGTGCTCTTGCCAGATACCGGGTAACTTCCTAAACGACGGGACACACTTTGTCAATGCTTATTTGTGCCATGATATCCGCCGGGAACCCGATATACGAGAAGAACCAGCCATATCATTCTGTGCCCACGACCTGGGCACTGGACAAGATAGCAACACAGTGCGGCAATGGCTCGGGGCAATTCGGCCCCTTTTGTCCTGGCACGGGAGCCGTATTGGAGACCTGAGCCAAAATGGGATAGGGAGACGGGGATAATGCACCTAGAACGTGTTTTGATAGTGGTGGAACAGAGGATTACTCCAGACCTCAGTTATCCTGGCTTCGATATTCGTCATATGGAGGGGCCTCTCAGATGTACTGGCATGGTGGATAACATTGACATTTTTTATTATGGTGATTACGTAGCGAACTGTGACGAGGCTCTAATCAGTTGCTGCCTTCAGAAGAAGCCACAGGCGGTCCTAATGTCATTGCAGAACATTGCCGGTAGGGGAGGGGGACCTACCCCCAAAGGAGTTTGGAAGGTTACTAATCAGCTAAACATACCTACCGCGGCGTTCTGGTTTGATATACACGATGATGGCGTGGCTAAACTTCTGGAAAACTATTTCGATTCGGTAAAACTTAACGTCATTTTGAGTGCTGACGCCAGTTCTCACAAACACCTGACACCTGATCCTACCAATCATGTATACGGAGCTCCAACTTTCGATGAGCGCCTATTCGATATCCCTGATAGTGTAAGGGATATGCCAGTTGCTTTTCTCGGTTCCATATACGCGCACAGACGTCCCTGGATAACCAAGCTCAGGGAAATGGGCGTTTCCGTGCATACCAATAATGGATACGAACTACTTTATGAAGAATACCTCAAGCTGATGACCAGACTGAAAATAGCACTCAATTTCTCATTACTCGGGGCTGCAAACTTTGACCCTATTGTTTTGTCTGACAGAGGGAGGGTCTCGGAAGTTATATACCGTGGTGTGCGTACATTCAAAAGTGGATTGTTACTGGTGACGAAGAACCCCGCTAAACTAAGAGATGCCATCCCATCATTCAAGCATGCCGCCAAAGTAATAGTGACAAAACCAAGATACATGGCTAGAGCGCGAGTTTGGGAAGCACTTTGGTGTCGGACATTTTTGTTGGAGGAAGATAATCCGGTCACCAGCCTGTACTTTGAACCCTATGTTGACTATGTGCCATTTACCACTCTAAAAGACCTTGTTGACAAAATCAGGTATTATCTGGAGCGTGAAGAGGAGCGTGACCGAATACGTTTGCAGGGGCGAGCCACGGTTGATAAATATTACAATGCTAAGGTATACTGGGAAAATGTCTTTGAATCTATAGGTATATCGTCAGGTGGTGAGAACCACCATCGTCCCGGGGAGATTTGGGACAAAGCCTATTTTGACAACTGGTATTTGAAACATGCCTCAGGCGCTTAGCAATCTGACATCCGAAAAAATGTTGTCGATGATTTTGGCTCGCATTAAGTCAGTGTCGAAGTGGAGGTTTCACGGCAGCGGCGCGGGGAACCCGGAGAAAACTCTGTGAGAATATGGGATAACACTTGCCATCTGAACTGCCCCGCAGGGGCCACCTCTTCCGGGCAAAGTCTCGGAAGAGGGGCACAAGCTCATAGGCGATAAAGAGCATGGCAAAGATAAGTAAGGTTCTGATAACTGGTATCACCGGATTTGTTGGGAGTCATCTGGCTGACTACATTCTGGAGAATTTCACGGGGGTCCAGATTCTTGGTTTGGCACGATGGCGCTCGCCAACCAACAATATCAGGCAAATTCTGGATAAGATTACGCTTGAGTCTGGTGATTTGGTAGACTTGCCTTCCCTCAACACTATCCTTTCAAAACAAAGGCCCGATGTTATTTTCCACCTGGCGGCACAATCCTACGTTCCATTCAGCTTCTTATCACCAGTAGTGACATTGAACACCAATATGATCGGGACCTGTAATCTACTGGAAGCAGTTAAACAATTGAAGCTTGCTGGTGACTATGACCCAGTAATTCACGTATGCAGTTCCTCTGAAGTTTACGGGCAGGTGAGAGAGAATGAGGTGCCGATAAAGGAAGATAACCCGTTCAGGCCGGCTTCGCCTTACGCCGTAAGCAAGGTGGGCGAAGATATGCTGGCGTTCCAGTACTGGCTGTCCTGGGGGATAAGGACCATCAGGACCCGCATGTTCACTCACACTGGTCCCAGGCGAGGCGAAGTGTTTGCCACTTCTACGTTTGCCAGGCAGATAGCCGCGATCGAAGCGGGACTGGCGTCAGCGGTAGTAAAAGTGGGCAATCTCGACAGCGTAAGGACTTTTCTGGATGTGAGGGATGCGGTGAGGGCATACTGGCAATTGGTGAACAAGTGCCCTGCCGGTGAGGTGTACAATATCGGCGGCACTGAGACGATGACCGTCGGCGAAATGCTCAACAGGCTCCTGAAGCTTTCCAGCGTGAAAGACATAAAGGTCGAAGTTGACCCAGAGCGCCTGAGGCCCTCGGATGTAACCCTGCAAATCCCATGTGTGGACAAATTTACGGCCGCCACCGGATGGAAACCCCTTGTTGGATTCGACAAAACGCTGGAAGACCTCCTTGACTACTGGCGGGACTACTTCAGGGAGCGATCACATTCATGCTAAGTCTTGAACTCTACGCAAAACTTTACCTGGCGCGAAGAGCCGAAGAAAAAATTCGAGAGCACTACGGGGAAGATGAGATGAAGACCCCTATGCATATGTCGATGGGGGAAGAGGCCATCGCGATAGGGGTGAGCCATGCCCTGCGTCCGGACGACCAGATTTTTGCCACCTATCGTTCGCATGCGCTATTTCTGGCCCGCACCGATAAAGTCGAGGATTTCTTTGCCGAGATGTACGGAAAAGAAACGGCATTGTTAAAGGGGAAAGGCGGCTCGATGCACCTGTGCGCCCCCGAATTCGGGTTCATGGGTAGTTCCGCCATCGTCGCCAGCAACATTCCAGTGGGGCTCGGCGCCGCGTTCGCCAAAAAGCGGCAGGGGAACGGCAACATTGCGGCCGTATTCTTTGGTGATGGGGCCGCTGACGAGGGGAGTTTCTGGGAGAGCCTTAATGCGGCCTGTCTCATGAAGTTGCCGGTGCTATTCGTCTGCGAGGATAACGGTCTGGCGGTTCATACTCCGGCGCCGCTCCGGCAGGGATACCGATCCCTAACGAAAGTAGTTTCTAAGTTTAATTGCAGTCTGCTTAGTTCAAGCACTACCGACGTGGAAAGTATTTATCAACTGACGCGTCAGGCCATAGATCTGATCACTGACAAAAAGATCCCGTGCTTCATGCATTTGAAATACTACCGATATCTCGAGCATGTCGGCGTGAATGAAGATTTCGCCGCCGGCTATCGCTCCAGAAAGGAATTCGAGGAGTGGCTTAAGGTAGACCCTGTCAAGCTGCAACGACAAAAGCTGTTGCGGCAGGGAGTTACCGAGGCGGACCTCGCGAAATTAGAAAGGGAAATAGACGACCGCGTCGAAAGAAGCCTGAACCTGGCCCAACAGGCACCCTTCGCCGAAGACGGCGAATTATATCGAAGCGTTCTTGCAGAATGAGAATAATAACTTATCGCAACGCGATTCACGAGGCTTTGGTCCAGGAGATGTCCCGGGACCCCTCGGTTTTTGTATACGGCATCGGTGTTCCGGACTTCAAGGGTATATTCGGCAGTACCAGTGGCCTCGCGGAACAATTCGGGGCGGACCGGTGTTTCGATACGCCGCTGGCTGAGGATACCATGACGGGCTTTGGCCTGGGCGCCGCAATCAATGGCATGAGGCCGGTTCATGTGCATATGCGCGCAGACTTCATGCTGTTGGCGGTGAACCAGATAGCTAATATGATTTCCAGTTATGCTTATGCCTCGGCTGGCAAACTAAAAGTTCCTCTGGTCATTAGAGCGGTCATCGGGCGGGGTTGGGGACAGGGGTTCCAGCATAGCAAGAGCGCCTACTCGATATTTGCCCATTTTCCAGGCCTGAAGGTGGCCGTGCCGGCAACGCCCGGAGACGCCAAGGGCTTGCTCATATCGGCCATCAGGGATGATAATCCAGTAATCGTGATGGAGCACCGGTTGCTCTATGATGTCTTCGGGGACGTGCCGGAAGACCCCTATGGTATCCCTCTGGGGGAAGCTCATGTCCTGCGTCCGGGCAAGGACGTAACCGTGGTGGCGGTTTCCTGGATGAGCGTGGAGGCTATGAAAGCCGCTGAAGTGATGCAGAAACGCGGCATCAGCGTCGAAGTAATCGATCCCCGGACAATTGTTCCTCTGGATGAGGATATTATCGCGAAATCCGTGACAAAGACCGGTCGGTGTATCGTCGCTGATAACGATTGGTTAAACTGCGGTTTCAGCGCCGAAGTGGCGGCGAGGGTGTCCCAATTATGCTTCAAGCACCTGAAATCACCGGTCGCCAGATTGGGCTACGCTCCGACGCCGTGCCCCTGCACGAGGCCCCTGGAGAATTGCTTTTATCCCAATGCGGTGGATATTATCAGGACCATCGAAAAACAATTGGGGCTTTCGCCCACCGACCTGTCGGAAGAAGATTTTTACAGCTATGAACATAGATTCAAGGGGCCTTTTTAGTGGACACTGATCAACTGACGGCCATGGCCAGAACAGTCCGCAACCATGTGCTCGAAATGGTTGCTGGCGCCCGGAAGGGTCATATCGGAGGGGCTTTCTCCGCCACGGACATTTTGGTGTCTCTCTATTTCGGCGGCATTCTCCGGGTTGACCCGAAAAACCCGTCATGGGGCGATCGCGACCGGTTCATACTCAGCAAGGGCCATTCCTGCGTTGCCTTGTACGCCATCCTGGCTGAACGGGGGTTCTTCCCGGCAAGTGAATTGGATTCCTTTTGTCAAAACGGCAGCCGGCTCGGGGGGCATCCCGACCGACGAATTCCTGGTGTTGAAGCCGATACCGGGTCGCTCGGCCATGGATTGGGAATAGGCGCCGGGCTGGCGTTGAGCGCCCGAATCGGGAGACAAAACTATAAAACGGTTGTTTTGCTGGGCGACGGCGAGTGCTACGAAGGCTCCGTCTGGGAAGCCGCCATGTTTGCCGGGCATCATCAACTGAGCAACCTCGTAGCTATCGTTGACCGCAATTGTCAGTGCGTCACGGATTTCACCGAAGACTGTAACCGTCTGGAACCTTTTGCGGACAAGTGGCGGGCTTTCAACTGGGATGTCAGAGAGGTCGACGGCCACTCATTTGAACAACTCGTCGGAGCGTTCAAGGACTTCGGTAGCCGCGGTTCAGGCAAGCCTTTATCAATCATTGCCAATACCGTCAAAGGGAAGGGTGTTACCTTTATGGAGAGGACCCTCGTATGGCATCACAGTGTTCCGTCGAGTAAGAATCTCGAAGAAGCCAGACGCCAACTTAGCAGGGAAGGGGCCGGACGATGACGGCATCCGATATCGACATCAGGGATGCGTTTTTTGATGAGGTACACCGGATAGCCGCCCGGGATCCGGAGGTCATTTTCCTCACCGCGGACATGGGCGCTCTTAGCCTCGATAAGTTCAAAGCTGAATTGCCCGATCAGTATGTCAACGTGGGCGTGGCGGAGCAGAACCTGGTTAGCGTCGCCGCCGGTTTGGCTCTGGGTGGGAAGAAAGTCTTCATCTATTCCATCGCCCCTTTTGTTACCCAGAGGAACTATGAACAAATAAAAGTCGATCTGTCTGGCATGCATTTGCCGGTGACCATTGTGGGATCAGGCCCGGGGATCACTTACGGCAGCGATGGTCCGACCCATCACGCCATACAGGATGTTGCCATTATGCGGGCGCTGCCCGGCATGACCATACTTACGCCCTCCGATTCTACAATGGCCGCCGCCGCGGCCAGAATAGGCTACAAGAATGATGGTCCGACATACGTTCGGATCGACAAGGGCAAACCGCCGTTGCTTTACGAAGCTGGAGATGATTTTGCCAAGGGCATGGCTCTTCTGAAGGAAGGGCGCGATGTCGTGCTGGTGGCTACGGGCATAATGGTGCCGCAGGCGTTCAAAGTTGCGGAAGAGCTGGCTAAGCATTCCGTGGATGCGGGAATCCTCGACCTGTACCGGATAAAGCCTATAGACGAAGCTCTACTTCTGAAGCTTCTCGAAGGGTCACGCGCGGTGGTCACCATTGAGGAGCACTCGGTCGTGGGCGGCGTCGGGAGCGCCGTTGTCGAGATAATGGCCGATAATGGCAAGAACTTGCCGGTACAACGCATTGGCATCCCTGAGGAAAATTGTCCAGGCTACGGCGATAGGGAATGGATGCATTCCTGTTACGGTTTACACGTAGAAGGCATCACCCGCAGGGTCTTGGGATGGCTTGGAACGAGATCCGGGCAGGCTTCGAGAGAAGGTTCTTCAAAGAATCCCGCGGGGTCCAAGTTGGCATTGGAAGATTTTGCCCGGTGTTTTGGAACGACCGTGGAAGAAATACCCAACGATTGCCGGGAATATATCGCCAGGGCCGATTTCAGATATCAACGGCTCGCGGGGGAGGAGCGCGACCGGACGATACTGGGCGTCCTGAAAAAGATTGAATCTGACACGCAAATCATAGGCGCGCCGGAGAGATGGGCGGCGTGGGAGAGAGGTTGGCAGGAAAACCTTCGGGATTTTAGCGATGGCGGCTATGACCTCAGCAAGCTGGTCCCGAAGTTCATTCGGTCCGGCCAGGCCATAAGGCTTGACGGTGACTACGTGATGCCTCTTAGTGCGGACTTTGAGCTTGACTGTTACTCCGTTTATCGGCTTTGGCTCTTCAGAAAATACCTCAGCGGTTTTGACTCCATCTACGAATTTGGGTGCGGCACGGGATTCAACCTCGCCTTACTGGCCCAGTTATTTCCCGGCAAGAGGTTGTACGGGCTAGATTTCGTACCTTCGTCCGTTAATCTGGTGAACAAGCTCCGTGAGGTCTACCACTGGAACATCAGTGGGCACCTTTTTGATATGTTGCATCCGGATGAGAGTTTCAAGGTTGACGATAACAGTGCGATCTGTACCATTGGTGCGGTGGAACAATTAGCCAGCAAGTTCGAACCCTTTCTGCAATTCCTTCTCAAGCGTTCTCCTAGCCTGTGTCTGCACGTGGAACCGACTATCGAGCTCTACGATGAGAACAATCTGGTGGATTATCTGGCGATGAAATTTCATAGGAAGCGGGGTTATACAGAGAACTTCCTGTCCCGTTTGAGAGAATTGGAGGCAGAGAACAGGGTTGAGATATTAAAGGTCAAAAGACCATTTTTTGGCAGCCTCTATATGGAAGGATACCCGCACATAGTGTGGCGGCCAAGAAAAGGGGCATAGTGGGTCCTGGTGCGCCGGATTGCTTCTGGCATTAGTTGCGCTGGGGCTTAGGGAGATCTATCATGGACTTAAATCTAAAGGGCAAAGTCGCACTGGTCACCGGCGGGAGCCACGGCATAGGAAGGAGCGTGGCTCTCGCGTTGGCCGAAGAAGGGTGTAACGTCGCTATTTGCGCTCGAGGTGACAAGCGGGTCGAGAAGACATTGACCGAGCTGAAGGCAAAGGGCGTAAAGGCGATAGGAGTGTTAGCCGATGTCACCATTTCAGCGGACGTGGAACGCGTCGTCAAAACAATCGTGGATTCCTGGGGCACATTGCACATACTCGTGAATAACGTCGGCGGCGGAGGCAGGTGGGGCAGTGAACAAGTAGAACAAACATCCGAGGTCGTATGGTTGGATGTTTACAATAAGAACGCCCTCGCGGCGGTCCGCTTTACCATGAGGGTCATTCCGCTCATGCGAAGCCAGAAATGGGGCCGGGTGGTGACCATCACTTCTATATACGGTCGCGAGGGGGGTGGCAGACCGTGGTTCAATATGGCCAAAAGTGCCGAGACGAGCTTGATGAAGACCCTGGCGGTGAATCCCGATCTGGCGAGGGACGCCATAACATTCAATAGTGTGGCTCCGGGAGCCATCATGATTCCGAATACAGGCTGGGAAGAGCAACAAAAGCGGAATCCGAGGGGATTTGCGAAAATGGTAGACCGCCAATTCCCTTTGGGACGTCTTGGCACTCCAGAGGAAGTAGCCAGCGTCGTTGTTTTCCTCTGCTCCGAGAGGGCGAGTCTGGTTAACGGCGCATCAATCGCGGTGGATGGGGGAGAAAGCAGAGCCTTTTAGAACATTACCCATGAACAGTAAACAAACGGTCTTCCGGACCGAGTGGTTCAGCGTTGAGCAGGAAATCTTTGCTCAGGTGGAGTCCCTGACTGGGAAGCCGTAGCTCACGCTTAGTCAAGTGTCTCGTAAACAGCTTTACAATTGCTTTGAAGCTAAACGCGTATGAAATATTGTCAACCCAATTGGCGGACAGTAGACTGCGGACTGAAAGTCTGGAACTGGATTTGTGATAGCATAATGACAAAAGACAGTGTCCTTAAGCGGTTCGCCGGAAAAAAGCCCTGGTTACCGGCGGCACTGGTCTCATCGGCAGGCAGGTAGTGGACGTTCTGTGCAAGGCCGGCGGCGTTGTCGAGACAAAGAATACCGGGTACTCCAGGTTGGCATTGGAACATTTCGCCCGGTGTTTTGGAACGACCGTGGAAGACATACCCAACGATTGCCGTGAACTAATCGCGAAAAAGGATTTCCGCTACCGGCCTCTGTCCGCTTCTGATCGGGACGACACCATAATGCGTATTCTCAAGTCTATTGACTCGGGGTCTTTGTCCGAGACGGGTCCGGCGAAAAAAGCGGCATGGGAAAAAGGCTGGTCCGAGAACCTTCAGAACTTTGTGGACAAGAGCTTCGACCTGAGTGAGTTGGTGCCTAAGTACTACCGACCCGGCGGTATCCTCAGGCTAAACCGCGATTTTATCACAGCGCTGGACCCCGATTTCGAGTTCAATTTCTTCCAGGTGCTGCGCCTGTGGCTTTACAGGAAATACCTTAAAGACGTGCAGTCGGTCTTTGAGTTCGGCTGCGGACCCGGCCACAACCTGGTTGCGCTGGCGGCGATTTATCCCGAGAAGAAGATTCACGGTTTGGACTGGGCGGCGGCGGCCAGAGATCTGGTAAGCAAGATCGCGGAGGTCCGCGGCTACAATATGTCCGGCTATTTGTTTGATATGTTTTCTCCGAATGAAAATCTGATTATCCCGGCGAACTCCGCGGCCGTGACCTTTGGAGCGCTGGAACAACTGGGGCGCAACCATGGCGCGTTTCTACAATTCCTTCTTAGGAAGCGTCCCTCGTTGTGCCTTCACGTGGAACCTTTCGCGGAACTCTATGACGACAATAATCTTCTTGACTATCTTGCGATCAAATATCAGCAGAAAAGGAACTATCTGTCCGGATATCTTAAACGATTGAGGCAGCTTGAACACGATGGTCAAATCGATATTCATCGGGTCCAGCGTCTATTCTTCGGTAACCTGAACTACGAGGGATGGTCCTTCGTATTGTGGAGTCCGAAACCAAAGGCAGGATGAAATACACGCAGTTGGGAAAGACCAGCACCAAAGTACCCGTCATTGGCCAGGGGTCCATGGGTATCGGCGGCTACCTGTCGAGAGATGCCCGGTCCGACGAAGAGCAGATAGCTGCTTTGAGGCTCGGAGTGGAACTCGGTATGACTTTCGTTGATACCGCCGAGGCTTATGGCGACGGCCACTCGGAAGAGCTCATTGGTCGCGCCTTTCAGCGAGCCAGGGACCGAGTCTTTCTCGCAACCAAGTTCTCACCCGAGCATAATGATCATGAAAACGTCTTGAAGTCAGCCGAATTAAGTCTCCGGCGGTTGAAGACGGACTACATTGATTTGTATCAGGTGCACTGGCCAAACCCTTCATTTCCCCTCGCTGAAACAATGCATGCCATGGAACAGCTTGTATCAGAGGACAAGATCAAGTACATCGGTGTCAGCAACTTCTCCTTGAAAGAGTTGAAGCAGGCTCAGGCCGCAATCGGGGGGAACGGCGTCGTTTCGTTACAGGCTGAATACAATCTCTTCGACCGTGCCATTGAAACCGCAGTCCTCCCATACTGCCAAGAAGAAAACGTAACTCTCATAGCCTACAGTCCCCTGGACCAGGGCAGGGTTGCCAGTGGCGACAGGAGGATCCAGGAGTTGCGCGAAATTGCCGCTAAGTACGGTAAGACGCCCGCTCAGGTGGTGTTGAACTGGCTAATCTCTCATCCCCGGGTAGTTGTCATCCCGAAAGCTACCAGCCAAGCCCATATCAGAGAAAATGCGGCGTCTTCCGATTTCGACCTTTTGCCCGAAGATTTCAATCGCATCAGACAGATATTTGCCCCTCGATACGAGCAGGTCCCAGTACAACGAATTCGCATTATTGCAGGGGTGCAGGGAAGCCGGCAGGTCTATCAGACCGCTGAAGAAGCCAAAGAGAACAAGCTGGGATTCAGGCCGAGTCCAATGGAACTAGCGCGCGATATGCAGGATGGAGAAGTCCTGAAACCCGTGAGGGTCATAAGAAGCACCGATGAGAGCGGACAATACGACTACGATCTGGTCGAAGGACGGATTCGTTACTGGGCCTGGGTCATTGCCTATGGCGGTGATAAACCGATACCTGTTTATGTTCGTGAAAGTGAACACCTGGGGAGCGCTCAGTGAACGAAGCTTTGTTCGGAAACGTCAGTTACGAGACTACGCAAGAGAAATCAGTCAGGGCTGAATTCGTGGACTATCTCAAACGATGCCCGATCCCGCAGGACGAACTTCTTTCCAATCTGGGCCTATTCCTGAATTCTAAGAACCTCTCGCGCATTCTTTTTATGGACTATCTCTACCGGCAGATTGTGGATTTGCAGGGCGCTGTCTTTGAATTCGGAACGCGATGGGGTCAGAATCTGGCCCTTTTCTCGGCGTTGCGCGGGATATATGAACCTTTTAACCGGCACCGAAAACTGGTTGGCTTCGACACATTCCAGGGTTTCCCGGCCATCACGGAAAAGGATGGACAATCCAAATTGATGCGAGTGGGAGCCGATTCCGTTTCGAAAAATTATGTTGAATATCTCAACGGGATAATGGAACATCATGAGATGGACAATCCTCTTTCCCACATCAAGAAATTTGAACTGATAGCGGGAGATGCCACTGTGGAGATTGATAAGTATCTTGCCGGTCACCCCCAGACGATCGTCTCCCTGGCGTACTTTGATTTTGATCTCTATGAGCCGACTCGAAAGTGCCTGGAGGCTATTCGCCCCCGTCTGGTCAAGGGAAGCGTGCTCGGCTTTGACGAGTTGAATGATCCAGATTCGCCTGGAGAAACAGTTGCATTGAACGAGGTCTTTGGGCTCAACAACATACGTTTGAAGCGCTACAGGTATGCCTCGCGGGTCTCTTATTTTGTGGTGGAATGAATGAACGATAAGCAAACTGTCTTCCGCACCGAGTGGTTCACCGTCGAACGAGAAACCTTTGACGACGTGGAGTCGCTAAAGGGGAAGCCATACTACCGGATCAACTCCTCGGATAGCGTTGCAATTCTGGCCACGACGGAAAAAGAAGAGATTATTCTGGTAAGACAGTTCAGGCCCGCCCTCAACCAGTACACGCTGGAGTTTCCGGCGGGGGCCATAGACGAATCGGAATCTCCAGAAGCAGCGGCCGCTAGAGAGCTCTACGAGGAGACCGGCTTTGTGTGCAAGGAACTGAATCGTCTCGGCAAGGGGAGAATAATGATGAGCCGATATAGCTCTCATGCCTATGCTTTCTACGGGACGGGAGCAGTGAAACATGCCGGGTTTCAGGAGGAAAGGGATTGTGAAGTTGTTCTGGTGACGCGTTCTGAGTTCAAAGCGCTGGTGCTATCGGAACAGTTTGAACAGTTTCCTTCGTTCGCATTGCTTGTACTGGCCGACTGGAAATTCGGCAGCCGGCTTCTGGGATGATCATGATAGAAGAGCAGGTCTTGAAGGAGTTCGCCGGGAGAGATACCGTAGTCACCGGCGGCACCGGTCTCATCGGAAGGCAACTGGTAGACATCCTGTGCCGGGCCGGCGCCAGGGTCCGAATCGTCTCCCTGGACAGAATAAGAGTCAACGAAAGAGCGGAGCACGTTTTCGGAGACCTTACGAGTTTCGAATTCTGCAAAAATATCACCAGGAACGCGGATTTTGTTTTCCATGTGGCCGGCATCAAAGGCTCCGTCGAGGTTACCAAAGCGAAACCTGCCAGTTTCTTTGCGCCGCTATTGATGATGAACACCAACATGCTGGAGGCGTGCCGGGTCAACGGAGTCCGGAAAGTCGTCTATACCAGCTCCATAGGCGCCTATTCCAGCGCCGAGGTTTTCCGCGAGACGGAGAACCTCGAAGGTCCGCCGATGGACATGTTTCCCGGCTGGGCCAAGAGAATGGCCGAGCTACAGATTCAGGCTTACAGGATCCAATATGGTCTGGATAATTTCTCAATTGTCAGGCCTTGCAACGTCTACGGACCGGGGGACAATTTTGACCCGGATAATGCTATGGTCATCCCGTCTTTGATGTACCGGATATACCATAAAGAAGACCCGGTGGTGGTCTGGGGGGACGGCTCCGCCATTCGAGATTTCGCTTACAGCAAGGATGTGGCCGAAGGGGTCGTGCTGGCTCTTCACTATGGGACCAGCGGTTCGAAGTCGGGCTTTGTAAACCTGGGCAGCGGCCGCGGATACTCCGTCCGCGAACTGGTCGAGACGCTCCACCAGTTCCTGGACTTTAACTCAACTTTTGATGCCGCCAAACCCTCGGGTTTTCCGAGACGGGTCATGGATATCTCACTGGCAAGACAGCTAATCCGTTATAGTCCGAGCACCTCGCTGCTGGACGGGCTCAAGGAGACATGGAGCTGGTTCATCAAGAATCAGGATGAACATCTGAAAAAGCATAATTATTTCGCCCCGGAGCAAAAAGCTTGATAGAAGTGACCAAATCCGGTCTGAGAGGCGTGCTGCTGATCAAGCCTTCGGTATTTGAGGATTTCCGCGGCCAATATGTTGAAACCTATAATGAAAAAGAATACTGCGAGGCGGGCATCGACGTCAAGTTCATCCAGGACGATATTTCCGTTTCAACGAAGCACGTGCTTCGCGGCATACACGGGGACGGAGATACCTGGAAATTGATCTCCTGCTTTCACGGGTGCTTCTACCTCGTGGTGATCAATTGGGACAAGGCTTCTCCCCAGTTTGGCAAATGGGAATCCTTTACTTTGTCCGATCGCAACCGCCTGCAGGTGTTGGTCCCGCCCAAATTCGGCAACGGCCACCTGGTCCTGAGTGAGACGGCGATCTTCCATTACAAGCAGACCACCTACTATGACCGGGCCGGCCAGTTTACCCTTTTGTGGAACGATCCCGCACTTAAGATCTGGTGGCCCGTAAACCATCCCATTGTTTCGCGAAGGGACGGAGGTACCGACGGTGTTTAGGAATGCCACGGCCCTGGTTGCCGGGGGTTCCGGCTTCATCGGCGCAAACGTCATCTTGCGGCTTCTCTCGCTTGGGGCCAACGTCAGGGCAACGGTGCACAAGAAAGGGGCGGTCATAAAAGACCCAAGAATAGACTATCTGAAATGCGACCTGACGATTATGGAAGACTGCCGCCGGGCGGTGACCGGCGTGGACTATGTTTTCATGTGCGCCGCGAATACTTCGGGCGCCGCTGTTATCGCCTCCACGCCCTTGCTCCACGTTACACCCAACATCGTAATGAACGCTCAGATGCTTGAGGCCTCTTATTATGCCAAAGTCAAGAAGTTCATCTGGCTCAGCAGCAACGCCGCTTATCCGCCCAGTGGGCAGCACCCGGTCAAAGAGGATGATATGTTCAACGGCGACCCTTATCCTGCCTACTTTGCCGTCGGCTGGATGAAGAGATACACAGAAATACTCTGCAGGCTGTACTCGGAAAAACTCAAATCCACCATGCCCACGGTGGTGCTGCGGCCGTCCAACATCTACGGTCCTTACGATGACTACGATTTTGCTACTTCGCACGTCATGGCCGCCATGATCCGCCGGGTCGCCGATAGACAGGATCCCATCGAGGTCTGGGGGGATGGCAACGATATCCGGGACCTGATTTACGTTGATGACATGATCGACGCCATTTTTCTGGCAGCGGAACGCCTGGACAAGTTTGATCCGGTGAACATTGGCCTGGGTAAGGGCTACACCCTGAAGGAAGTGCTCAAGAAGATCATTGATATAGATGGTTTCACTTCGGCCCGGGTGCGCTATGATACTTCGAAACCTTCGATGATCCCGATCAGACTGATCGATATCAGCAAAGCCGAGGCGGTCCTGGGTTTCAAGCCCCGGACCCACCTGGAAGAGGGGATCAAGAAGACCCTCGCATGGTATAAGAAGACTTACTTATCAGGACCGGCGAAACAGAATTGATTATCAGCAGGACCCCATTCCGCATTTCTTTCTTTGGCGGCGGCAGCGATTACCCCGCTTTTTACGAGGAAAGCGGCGGCGCCGTGATCAGCACCTCGATAAACAAGTATTGTTACATTACCTGCCGCTACTTGCCTCCGTTCTTCGACTACAACTATCGAATCAGGTATACCGCGCGGGAGGAAACAAAGACCATCGCTGAAATAATGCACCCCTCGGCCCGAGAATGTCTGAACTTTCTGAAGTTCCATGATAGGGGAGTCGAAATCCAGCATAACGCTGATCTACCTGCCAGGTCCGGTCTTGCTTCCAGCTCTGCCTTCACCGTTGGGTTGCTTAACGCGTTGTACGCTCTCAAGGGGCAAATGGTAACCAAGCGCCAGTTAGCTCTGGACGCCATCCACGTCGAGCAAGATCTAATAGGAGAAAACGTCGGTTCGCAAGACCAGACGGTAACTTCGTTCGGCGGATTTAACAGGATAGAATTCGGCGGGGCACAGAAGATAGCGGTGTCTCCAATCACCTTAAGCTCGGAGAAACTGGATGCCCTGCAAGGCCGCCTCATGCTATTCTTCACCGGCTTTTCCAGGAACGCCTCAGACATCGCCGGAGAGCTCATTGACAATGCCCGGGCAAAGACGAGCGAACTAAAGACGTTGATGCAAATGGTGAACGAGGCGACCGACATCCTTAACGGGAGCATAGATAGACTGTCGGATATGGGCAGGCTGTTGGACGAGGCGTGGAAGATAAAGAGAAGCCTCGCGCCATCGATAAGTAACCCCACCATCGACCATATCTATGAATCGGCCCTGGGGGCTGGCGCCTTGGGAGGTAAGTTATTGGGCGCCGGCGGCGGCGGGTTTATCCTGTTCTTCGTCGAACCGGGATTCCAGTCCAGGGTCAAAGAGGCGCTGAAAGACCTCCTTTGCGTTCCTTTCCGCTTCGAGAACGCAGGAAGCCAGATCATCTTCTATGAACCCGATCATGAGGAATGGCGTGGCTAGCGAACCGAAGATCACGATTTGCATACCTACTAAGAACCGGGCAGACTTTCTTCGTCGGCTGCTCCAGTACTTTGCCGGCGCGAATTGCCAGCATCGCATCTACATCGCCGATTCCAGCGACGGCGGGCATCTGGACGAAACGAAGAAGACCGTGGGTTCCCTGGGGGGAAGACTTAGCATCAGGCACTTCGAGTGCCCGGGACTAAGCGTCGTGGCGGCCCTGGACCACGTGAATCAATTCATAGCCACGCCTTATGCCGCCGTCTGCGCTGACGATGACTTTCTGGCAGTCAACGGCGTGGATAGATGTGTACATTTCCTCGAGAACAACCCGGATTTCGGCGCAGCCCACGGCATCGGAATTCTGACGTACGCTGACCGGCCGGGACCTCGCGGCAACATCGGCTGGGCAGGCCACTACCGGCAGGCAGTTACGGATGCCGGATCCGGTTCACGACGACTGCAGGATTATTTTGCCGGTGGTCCTTTGGCCTTACTATTCTCCGTCCATCGCGCACAAGATTGGCGAGACATCTATCGAGAAACGGTTGCTCAGCCCTGGGCTCGTCAGGGATTCAGTTTTGATGAGCTGGTGACCTCAAGCATTTCCGTCATCCGCGGCAAAGTGAAGGAACTGGACTGTCTCTATCTGGTGCGTTTCGGCCACGATAGAATTAATCCACAGGTGCACGGATACGACTGGTTTACAAGTCCGGACTGGTTTGCAGGATTTGAGGCTCTGCGGACCCGAGCCGTCGCCGAGCTGATGCGGAAAGACGGCATCGGGAAGGAACAGGCCGAGGAGGCTTTCAAGCAGGCCATTGTGCCCTACCTGGCGCGGATGTTTTCGAGGGGCCTGCCGGCGCCCCGGCCGGGAGTTTTTGCCCGGCTAAAACGGATCGCCGCCCGGATACCGGGCGTGATACCAGCCCATGAGCTCATGGGATCACCTTTTTCAGCAAAAGAAGAGAAGAACCTGCTCCCCTCATTCCTGAAGCCCTCTTCGCCTTATCACGAGGATTTCATGCCGATCTACCGGGCCATTACGACCCCACAGCCGGAGCCGGGTAAACCAGAAGTAGCAAAAGTATGATAATTACCAGGACGCCTGTACGAATCAGCTTTGCCGGAGGAGGCTCTGACCTCAAGGCATATTACCGGAGCGGCTACGGGTCTGTGGTGAGCACGGCAATTGATAAGTTCATGTATGTCATGGTAAACAGGACGTTCGACCATCACGTTCGGGTCATCTACTCGAAGGTCGAATATGTTCAAAAGTTCGACGATATCGAGCACAACCTGGCGCGGGAAGCCATCAAGCTGGTCGGCGTCGAGCAAGATGACAGAGGAATAGACATAGGTTATATGGGGGACATGCTGCCGGCCCAGGTCGGTTCCGGCCTCGGCGCATCCAGCAGCCTCACCGTTGGAATTCTGAACGCGCTGCACGCCCTCAAGGGAGAGCGCGTCTCTGCCCAAACCCTGGCCGAAGAGGCCTGTAGAATCGAAATAGACATACTCGGCCGTCCTGGTGGCAAACAGGACCAGTACGCGGCCGCCTTTGGTGGCATGAACTACATACGGTTCAACCGGGACGAGACCGTCACCGTCGAGCCTATCATTTGCAGCAACCGGACCAGGGATTCGCTGGCGAAGAAGCTCCTGCTATTTTATACCGGCTTGAATACCCAATCGGACAATACCTTGCGGGAGCAAAACGGAAAGACAGGTGATAATCTGCCTGCTTTGAAAAAGATGGTCGGGTTATCCGAAGCGCTCAAACAGGCGTTGACGCATGATGACCTCTCCGGGTTCGGAGAAATCCTCCATCAGGGATGGACTCATAAGCAAACACTGGCGGCCAGGATTACCAATTCCACAGTGGATGATTACTACGAAAGGGCCAGAAAAGCCGGGGCTGTCGGGGGCAAGGTTCTGGGGTCCGGGGGCGGAGGGTTCCTGCTTCTCTGCTGTGAGCCGGAAGACCAGAACAGGGTGCGGCAAGCACTGTCGAATCTGAGGGAGGCGTCCTTCCATTTTGAACCCCAGGGCAGCAGAATAGTCTACATGAGCGATCCGAAGGATACAGGCGACCTAAAGTGAAGGAATTCAGAAAGACGTTTGCCAGAGAATACCTGGCCGAGACCAGGCGCGCGCTGGATGCCATAGAGGGAGACCTGATAAACCGGATCGACAAGCTGGTCACCATACTGACAAAGGCGCGAAAGAACAAAAGGACTATCTTCCTGATGGGCAATGGCGGCAGCGCGGCCACGGCGTCCCATCTGGCCCAGGACCTCTCCAAGTGCACCATCGCCGAAGGGATGCCGAGGTTAAGGGCCGTTGCCCTCACCGACAATATTCCCGGCATGCTCGCCTGGGCCAACGACGTCGGCTATGAGGATATCTTCGTGGAGCAGTTAAAGACATTGATGGAGCCGGGCGACGTCGTTATCGGGATCAGCGGCAGCGGCAATTCCATGAATGTCATCAAAGCCATCGAGTATTGCAACTCCAGAGGTGGCGTGGCGGTTGGCTTTTGCGGGTACGACGGCGGAAAACTGAGGAAGTGCGCCCGGGACAACATACTGGTTTCGAGCTTTAACATGCAGAGAGTTGAAGACATTCATCTGCTGATAGGGCACCTGCTCGTCTCCTTGCTTCGCGACGAATGCCAGACAGAAACCAATAAGGAGTAGCCACAGGAAACGTCATGAATGTACTGGTAACCGGAAACAAGGGTTATATCGGGTCGAAACTCGCCCGGCTTCTTTTGCAGAGGGGCTACAAGGTAACCGGCCTGGATACAAACTATTACCGCGGCTGCGAGTTCGAGAAGTTTGGATACCGCCTGGCGAAGCAGATCAACAGAGACGTCAGGGAAGTAACGAAAGAGGACCTGAAGGATATCGACGCTGTCATCCATCTGGCGGCTCTTTCGAATGATCCCCTGTGTGACTTTGACGCCGAACTGACCTACGAGATCAACTTCAGGGCCACCGTCAAGCTGGCCAGGCTAGCCAAAGAGAAGGGCATAAGGAGATTCATCTATGCCTCTTCCTGCAGCCTGTACGGTATAGCCGGCGAAGACGCGGTTATGGAAGATTCCCCTCTGGCCCCGGTCACCGCCTACGCCATCTCCAAAGTGAAATCCGAAGAAGCGCTTTCTCCGATGGCGGATAAGGATTTCTCGCCTGTCTTTTTGCGGGCCGCCACCGCGTATGGGATCGCCCCCATGCTCCGCTGCGACCTGGTGGTCAACAATCTCGTGGGCTGGGCCGTCACCACCGGCAAGATACGGATCATGAGCGACGGCACCCCGTGGCGGCCTACCGTTCATGTCGAGGACCTCGGTCGGGCCTATATTGCTGCTCTGGAGAGCCCGATTGAAGTAGTCCACAACCAGGCGTTCAACGTTGGTCAGAACAGGGAGAACTACCGGATTCGAGACATGGCCGATGTAGTAAAACGCATCGTGCCCGGCTGTGAGGTTGAGTACACTTACGAACACGGCGCCGACTCAAGGACTTACAGGGTCAGCTTCGACAAGATATCATCGAAATTGAAGGGCTTTTCCCCTGAGTGGGATGTCGAGAAGGGCGTGCGCCAACTATATGAAGCCTTCAAAGCTCACGGATTGACCCTGGAGGAGTTCACCGGCAACAAGTACATCAGGCTGAACCAGCTCAAGCGTCTGGTAGACCAAAAGTCCGTTGATGCGACCCTCCTCTGGAAAGTTAAGCCCCGTGCGAATTAGGCAGGCCGTCATCCTGGCAGGGGGGGAAGGGACCCGGTTGAGACCTCTGACATACGACATCCCGAAGCCGATGGCCCCGGTAAACGGCCGGCCCTTTTTGGAATACTTGCTGGAAATGCTCCGGGAAAACGGGATATCGGAGGTTGTGCTCTTGCTGGGTTACCTGCCCGAGAAAATAGTCCAGCACTTTGGCGACGGTTCCAATTTTGGAGTCAACATAAAATATTCCATCGGAAGCATAAGCGACAAGACCGGCACCAGGGTAAAGAATGCGGAACACCTGCTTGACCCTGTCTTCCTGCTGATGTATGGCGATAATTACTGGCCATTAAATCTAAAAAGACTACTTGCATTTTATAACGAGCATGGAACACTGGCTTCAACGACGGTCTACGCTAACAAAGATGGCAAGGGAGAGTACGGCGCCGAGAACAATATACATGTAGACGATGATGGCTATGTATTAAAATATGATAAGGGGAGAAAAGATAAAAACCTTAATGGTGTTGATATAGGTTTCTTTATACTGAGTAAAGAAGTCTTGGAATTGGCGCCGAATCGTGACTTTTCTTTTGAGGAAGAAGTCCTACCCGCGTTAGTTGATAAGCGGCAGCTCTCGGGGTACCGCATTGAGCACAGGTACTATTACATAAGCACGCCTGAAAGTCTGAAGCTAACTGAACGGTATCTTAAGCCTAAGAAGGTCGTGCTCGTTGATAGAGACGGCGTGATTAACGGGAAACCGCCCGAACATGGTTATGTCAAAAATTGGAGTGAGTTCGAATTCCTTCCCGGAGCCATTGAAGCTCTAAGGCTTCTAACTCAAAACGGATATAATATCTATGTCATCACAAATCAGCGGGGTATCGCCCGCGGGATGATGAGCGAGCCTGATTTAGACATTATTCACCAGAAATTAAAAGCGGAACTAGAAAAACACCATGCCAAGATTAACGGGATATATTATTGCCCCCACGGACGAGATGATGGCTGTGACTGCCGGAAGCCCAAACCCGGAATGCTTTTTCAAGCCGCCAGTGAACATGATTTTGACCTTACTAAAGCTGTTTTGATCGGTGATAATGAGAGCGACCTTCAAGCCGGCGATGCCGCCGGATGTAAAACGGTTCCGGTGGAACCGGGCAAAGACCTGCTACAAATCGTAACTTCCTTGCTTAATTCCTGACCTCAAATAAATACAGTGGAGATGGGAATTAGACCTTTGAAAAGGCTTTATATTAAGGAGGGCAGACATGATTAAAGGTGTAGTGATAGTCCCTCTAAAGCAGATACCGGATGAGAGGGGTAAAGTGATGCACATGCTTAAGTGCACGGACCCGCACTTCGAGAAGTTTGGCGAGATATATTTCTCGGTGGGGTTCCCGGGTGTGGTGAAGGCATGGCATAAACATAAGACGATGACTCTTAATAATACTGTCGTGTCGGGTAGAGTTAAGCTGGTGCTGTATGATACAAGAGATAATTCACCTACCAGGGGAGAGCTAATGGAATTATTTATTGGAGAGGATAATTATTGCCTGGTGAAGATCCCGCCCGGCATTATCAACGGTTATAAAACCTACGGCGATAAACCGGCCATTCTGGCTAACTGTGCTACGGAGCCGCATGACTCAAATGAGATGATAAGAATTGACCCATTTAATAATGATATACCATACGATTGGGGATTAAAGCATAACTAAATAGCACAATAAGTAGAAATCTTGAGAACGGTTAAAAGAGTTGCATATGGACGACAAGGAACAAGGCATTAGAAAAGCAATATTCGATAAAGTGAAGGAACTACATGATTATCGCAAGTCGAGGGAGACTTTCAAAATAGGCGAGTCAACAATCACCTTTGCCGGAAGAGTCTATGACGAAAAAGAAATGATTTCTCTAGTAGATTGCGCTCTGGATTTCTGGTTGACAGAAGGCAGATTCACCATAGAATTTGAGCGGGCTATGTCAGAGTATTTAGATGTTAAGCATACAGTTCTGACTAACTCCGGCTCATCGGCTAATCTTCTTGCTGTTTGTGTACTAACTTCGGAGGAACTGGGCGAGAAACGTCTCAGACCTGGTGACGAAGTCATCAGTGTGGCGGCAGCCTTTCCGACTACGGTAAATCCTATCATTCAAAATAACCTGGTTCCTGTTTTCCTGGATATAAAAATAGGGACTTATAATATTGATACCGCGAAATTGGAAGAGGCACTCAGCGAGAGAACCAGGGCGGTCTTTATCGCGCATGCTCTCGGTAATCCGTTTGATCTAGATACCATAATGCAGTTCTGTGAAAGGAATGGATTGTTTCTAATTGAGGACACTTGTGATGCGCTGGGGTCAAAATATAATGGCAGGCTTGTTGGCAGCTTCGGCGATATCTCTACTTTCAGCTTTTACCCTCCACACCATATCACCATGGGAGAAGGAGGGCTTTTAGCTGCCAATAGCCCGCTGCTCACAAAACTTTTGCGTTCGTTTCGAGACTGGGGAAGACACTGCTGGTGTCGACCCGGCCATGATGATACCTGTGGGAAGAGATTTAACTGGCAATTGGGGCAGTTGCCTTTCGGTTATGACCACAAGTACATCTATTCACATATAGGCTACAATTTGAAGGCTCTTGACCTGCAACCGGCAATCGGACTGGCGCAATTGGAGAAATTAGACGACTTCATCTCGGCTCGACGCCGGAATTTCGAATATTTGTATTTACATTTTAAAAAATATGAGGATGTCTTTTATTTACCCTCTTGGGACCAAAAGGCCGAGCCGAGCTGGTTTGGTTTCCCCTTAACCATAAAAGAGAAGGCCGGTTTTTCAAGAAACGAGTTAGTAGTATTCCTTGAGTCCAACAAAATCTTGACCAGGTTACTTTTTGCCGGAAATATTCTCAAACAGCCAGCTTATCGGGACATAAGATGCCGAATCGTTGGAGGTGTGGATAAAACGGATTACGCCATGGGAAATACCTTCTGGGTAGGTGTTTACCCGGGACTGACTCGTGAGATGCTTGATTACATGGTTTCTAAGTTCGACGAGTTCCTTGCAGATAGAATATGATTCTGTGAAACAGATTAATCATATATTGAAGTAATAGCATGAGAATTTTCGTAACTGGTGGCACGGGTTTTGTCGGGAGTCGTGTGGTAAAAGAATTACAGAGCGGAGGAAACGCTCTGCTTTTGCTGTCCCGGCAACCGGGAAACGCTCGCTCTTTGCCGGTGATGCCGAAAGTTGACACGGTACAGGGTGACCTCTCGGATATTGGAAAGTGGCAAGATGAGGTCGGACAGTTCAGCCCTGAGGTGGCTGTTCACCTGGCATGGGAAGGTATACCCAATTATGACGCTGAAACAAGCGTAAAAAACCTCAATTATGGCTTGAGTTTGCTAACCATGTTAGCGGAGTCGGGATGCAAGTCTGTCATCTGTAGCGGAAGTTGCTGGGAATACGGGCAGCAGACCGGAAAAGTCAGCGAAGATGCGGTGCTAAAACCATCCAACGCCTTTGCCGCCGCCAAGAATGCCTTGCACTGGTTAGGAAAGGAGCTTGCCCGAGAACGTGGCATGGGCTTTGTTTGGACCAGGCTGTTCTATGTCTACGGCCCGGGACATCGAAAAGCGTCTCTCATACCTTACATCATTGACTGTGCGCGGAAGGGTGAAAGACCTGAGCTAAAGACCCCCCTGGCCAGAAATGATTTTGTTTATGTGGAAGATGTAGCCAGGGCGATCTCGGCAATTACCAATGGCCCGAAGAAGAACGGCGTCTACAATATCGGGTCGGGCAGTTCCACCAGCGTCCAGGAGATTGTGGAGACTGTCCGTGCAAGCCTCGGCTTGCCATACGAGGGCAAGGCGCCGGAGCAGCCCGCCAGTGGTCCAACCGCTAACTTCTGGGCAGACATCTCGAGAATCAAGACCGACCTCGGCTGGGTGCCGGGAACAGGCATAAAGGAAGGCATTCAAAAGACTATTGACTACTATCTAGACGCGCCGCTGAAACTTTCAGAGAAAGTCAGGGATTAAGAAAAAATGAAAAAGGTCCTGGTTACCGGGTCTCTTGGATATATTGGCAGTGTGCTCATGCCCTACCTGGCTGATAACAACTATGAGTGTACCGGCTACGATACCGGTTTCTTCAGGGACTGCTGCCTCTACCCGCCGAAAGAAGAGAAAACGATATTTAAGGATATGAGGAATTTTGGCGGCGACGATTTGAAGGGAGTGGATGCGGTAGTGCACCTGGCCGCCATATCCAATGATCCACTTGAGTCTTTGCCGCGGGAGAAAGTCTATGATCCGGTGAGGAAATACACCATCGCCATCGCCAAACTGTGTAAGTCCAGGGGCATAAGGTTCGTTTTTGCGTCAAGCTGTTCGGTATACGGGGCGGGAGGCCAGCAAGTCCTGACTGAGCAATCGCCAACGAACCCCCAGACCGGCTACTCTTTGAACAAACTGCAAATCGAAAACGACCTCGCGGAGATGGGCGATAAAGATTTTTCCCCGGTCATGCTTAGATTTGCCACCGCCTTCGGGTTGTCGCCGCGTATGCGCTTTGACTTAGTGATAAATATGTTTGCCGGGATGGCCGTAGCGACGAAAAGAATCATTCTGAATTCCGACGGCAAAGCCTGGAGACCATTTGTTCATATTCAGGATATGTGTAAAGCTATCCGGTACGGTATTGATTACGATCTCGAGCAGGATAGACCATTGGTTTTGAACGTAGGCGACGCTCAGGCAAACTACCAGATAATTGATCTTGCCAGGATGGTAAAGGACGCGGTCCCGGGCAGTGAAATTACATTCTTGCGGAACATCAATGACAACTCCAACGGCCTGGATCTGGTTAAAGACAGAAAGGTCCAGGATGGTGTTGACACGCGGACCTACAAAGTCTCCTTTGAACTGATAAAGAAGACCTTCCCGGGATTTCGGTGTGACTGGTCGGTTAAGAATGGAATACGGGAAATGACAGATTGCTTCAAGGGATTGCCGCTAACCGAGGCGCATTTTAATAATGTTAATTTCTATCGACTGCAAAAGATGGAAAATCTATTGAAGAATGGATATTTGTCAGAAGATTTGATGTGGAATCGGGAGTAGGAAAGTATGAGAATATTGCTAATGGCGGATTATTGGGCAGGCCACGAAATTGCTAAATATCTGAAAGGAAAAAGCGAGAACATAGTGGGACTGGCTGTTCATCCCCCACGTATGGAGGGCTATCTTAACAGGGGCTATACGAACAAGATCGTCCAGGCGCTGGGCTTGCCACGGAATAAAATCTTTGATGGAGATGAAATCCAAAGAGGGACATGCCTGGATGATATCAGGAAGCTGAAACCAGACATAATCCTGAGTGTTTTCTGGGGACTTCTACTCAAACCTGAACTACTCGCAATACCCCTCTACGGTTGCATTAATGTACACCTGGCATACCTACCATACAATCGCGGCAAGAACCCCAATGTATGGGCTATAGTTGACGGAACGCCCGCGGGCGTAACGCTGCATTACATAGATGAGGGCACGGATACGGGCGATATCATCGCACAGACCATGATAGCAGTGGAACCTATCGATACCGGAGAGACAGTATATAACAAAAGCGTACATGAAAGTGTGGAATTGTTCAAGAGAACCTGGCCAGATATCAGAGACGGAAAACCAAACCGGACCGAGCAAAACGAAAACAAAGCAACTTCTCACCTTGCCAAAGATTTACGGAAACTGGACGTAATCGATTTGGACAAGAAATACACGGCCAGAGAATTGATTAATCTTCTCAGAGCACGGACATTTCCACCGCATCCTTCCGCTTATTTCGTAGACAATGGTAAAAAGGTGTACGCACGTGTCAGCCTGGAATACGCTGACGGTGATAGATAGGGGACGCACAGCATGGTAGATAACGGCAGCACAAGAGCCCGGATACCATCTCAAGGTCCATTCATAACCGATGAAGAAGTCCGGCTCGTTACCGAGGCAGTGAGGTATGGCTGGTATGAAAACAGGAATATGCACATTGACCAATTCACAAAAGAGTTCTCTTCTTATACGGGCATGAAGTATTGTCTGCCAACCGCCCACTGCACCGATGCCATCCACCTGGCGCTGCTGGCATTAAATATCGGGCCCGGGGATGAAGTCATAGTACCCGACATCACCTGGGTGGCATCGGCCGCCCCAATCCATTACGTTGGGGCGACGCCTGTGTTTGCCGATATTGACCGAAACGATTGGTGCCTGGATCCGGACTCCTTCGAGAGAGCGATAACCGGAAAGACCAGGGCAGTGGTAGTGGTTGATCTCTACGGGACGATGCCCAGGATGGAAGAAATCAGGAGCATTGCGCGCCGGCACGCAGTTCCCATAATCGAGGACGCGGCCGAGGCCATGGGTGCAGAGTACAAGAACCAGAAGGCCGGAACTTTTGGGAAAATCTCCCTCTTCAGCTTTAATGCCACCAAGCTTATGATGGCCGGCCAGGGAGGAATGCTGGCCACGAACAATAGACGGATTTATGAGAGAGCCAGGAAGCTGCGCCATCATGGAATGGCGGAATACAAAGTTAAGACGTTCTGGTCGGAGGAAATCGGTTTCAACTATCAGTGGACAAATATGCAGGCGGCGCTCGCCCTGGCGCAACTACGAAGGCTTAATGAGCTGGTGGAACAAAAGAGGCGAGCCCTCCGCTGGTATTCCGAAAGGCTTAAGGACCTGGACGGCATGCGGTTGAACTTCGAAGCCAGGAACACGCGGAGCACTTTCTGGGTGGCGACGGCAATGATCAGTAAAGAATATGGCCTGAGGAAAGAACAGCTAATACGCAAGCTGAAAGAAGACAACATCGACGGGAGACCCTTCTTCTATCCGGTAAGCTCGATGCCCGCCTATGCCCGGTATTGCAGCGGCAGGAATATGCGGAAAATAAATCCGGTGTCGTATGAAATCTCTCCCTACGGGTTATGTCTTCCCTCGGCGGCTAACCTTACCGAGTCGGATGTAGAATATATCTGTGATTGTCTCAAGAAAATACTGCTGAGGAAGCACTGAATGGCGATTTGCAACCTCATCATCCCCACCTTTAACCGTCCGGACTATCTGCGCCGCGCTTTGGGCTACTACGCTGATCACGCGAAAGATTTCAACATAATTGTAGCCGATTCTAGTTCCAATGAGATTAAACCAGCAAATAGGAAAACGATCTCATCAATTTCGGGTCTGAGCATTCAATATCTTGATAATTATTCCACAAAGATCAACCCCCACCATAAGATGGCTGATGCGGTAGAGCACGCTGAAGAAAAGTATTGCCTTTTCGCTGCCGATGATGATTTTGTCATACCAAACGGCGTAAGAGCATCGATGGGCTTTTTGGAAAAGAACCCAGGCTTTGCCGTTGCTCATGGACACTATATCAGTTTCCACTTAGAGGAAGGCGAAAATGGGAAACAAGTATTCTGGTGGGCGCCTGTTTACTCCCATGAATCCATTACCTCTTCTGACTCGACGGCCCGGTTCCATCATCATCTGACGAATTACTCGCATCCGACCATTTATGCTGTTCACCGAACCGAGCTTCTGAAAATGGTTTATGGAGAACTGTTGAAGTCCGGGGTCGATCCCGTCTTCTTCGGAGAGCTCTTGCCCTCCATGCTTGCCATTATCTATAGCAAGCTAAAATGTTTGGATGTTTTCTATGACGCTCGGGACAGTGGATCAATCAGAGCTGGATGTTATGTCGGCGATTCAATCACACCCGGATTCTGGCCAACCCTGAGAGATGCCCTTGAAGCGGGGGTATATGATGAGGAATATGCCAAATTCCGAACATGCCTGTCAGTTCATCTCAGCAAACAGTCCCGTCTGGATTTAAACGGGGCAGGAAGAGTCGTTGATAACGCCATGTCGGCCTACATGAGAAGATACTGTCCGGCAGAAACCGGGAGGAAATCCGGGCCGGGGAAGATTCCCCGTCTTCTGAGTGGGCTGAATCCCCGCGCCGCGGCCGGCAGGGTGCTGGAAACGTTGCGCATACAGCTCATCGGTTCCGGGTACGCAAACGGGTACTGTTCAGGACCGCCCCGGTCCTCCAAGTACCGGCGAGACTTCGACCAAATACGCTCCCGCGTCCTGAACGCGGGGACAACCTCCGGGTGAAAGTCCGGAGACGATGGCCCACCTCAGAAACAATAAGAGCCAGGTCCCTGAGGGCGCGACTGTTCCGGGCGCTGTGGCGGCAGAAACCAGCGGTAATCATGAAAGTTTTCATCTGCAAGTTCGTTGATGAAACGGCGATTGAAGATAAGGTCGGCCAGCTTGTTTCAAGAAGCAGGAAACGATTTGGGGACAACGTCAGAGTTTTCTGCGTTGACGAGGGAACGCGAAAAAGGCTGGAACTGGGCGGGATCGCCAGTGAGGCGTTTTACGAAATTAACCGCCACTACAGTGCAGATGACGAATCGTGCTGGGGAAAGGCGTATGAGCTGTCCGATTTGTTGCATGCTTCTGCGGAGCACGTTGACTCATTACAGTATTCCGGCATAAGCTTTCTGAACCTGGAGCACGACCTTGCAAGCTACGTTTTTGCGATAAGGTTATCTAACTTGTGCCTGCAGATGACAGCGCAAGACTGTAAAGCCCTCATTCTTGTGCTTACGAAGCCGTACACTGTCTGGTTTCCAGCGATTGCCTCGGCGGAGATCACAACGGCCACGTATTTGCCCGCGTACCAGAAGTTTCGTTCGCCGGCGCGCCGGTGCTTGCAAGCTGCGGCCCTGGGGTATTCGTTCTTCCGGAACGCACCGGGGTTTGCTGGACGCCGCTTCCGGGGACTGTTCAAGAAGGTTAATCCGGCTCGTACAGCACCAGGAGACGAGGGGAAGCAGAAAGCCCTCTTCATCGTTTCCACCGCGCTGTATGCCAGACCGGCGCGGGCTATTTGCAATGAATGCATTCGAAACGGGATAATCCCTTACGTTGGTCTTTATGAACCAGGATTGGTCGCTTTTTTCCAGGACCATAACACCGGGGTCTCCAGGCGATCCCGCTTGCTTGCAGCGATCTCCTTACCCTTCGAGTTGATGAAAGCCGTCCCCCTCTTCCTCAGGCTCAGAAAGCATATCAGTTCATTTCGTGACAATGCCGGCACCCGCGCCGGGGCAGACCGGTTCTCGGCGGAATCCCTGTGTACCGCGGTCCTGCTAGCCCAACTGCCGCGCCTCTGTTTCGAGGCAATTTACTCGATCATGTTTACCGAGAGGCTGATAAAGGCGATATTACCGGACATAGTATGTTTGATGCCGGACGGATATTTCCCCCAACAGATGGCAGCGGCGCTCGCCAGAAAAGATAATATTCCGACCTTAGCTTGCAGCGCTGTCCTGGAGACTGATAACGCCCCCTCGTACATGAGGCACCTGCACGCGGATAGAATTGCCACCATGGGCGAAGTAGTAAGGAACATTTACATAGAAAGCGGAGTTCGCCCGGACAGAGTAGTTGTGACCGGGATAGCGCATTTCGACCTTTTGTTTTATAGAGACAAGGAGCGAGACGACCAGGTTCTTACAAGGGCTGGCATCGATCCCGGTAAGCCAATCGTTGTGTTCGCCACCGAGAATTTGGCTGTTAGTGAAACGGTGGAAGCGCTGACTGGCGTGATAGATGCCGTCCTCAAAACAAGCGATGTCCAATTGGTGGTGAAGGTTCATCCCGGTGAAGGCATCGAGCCTTACGACGGGACGGCTCGCCGGTACTGTGACCCGAGGATTCACGTGGTCAAGGATATCGACTTGTACGCCGTGATCAGCCGGTGCGAGCTTATCATCGTCAGGTACTCCACCGTTGCCCTGGAAGCGATGATGATTGGTAAGCCGGTGGTGGTGATCAACCTGGCGGGAACTCCGGTGTCCGTCCCCTACGCGCAAGAGAGCGCCGCTGTGGGCGTTTACCGCAAGGAAGACATCGGGCCGGCCATCCACCGGGCGCTGTTTGACGAGGCGACCCGGGCGAAGCTCAAGGCCGGCAGGGACCGGTTCGTCCGGGAATGGGCCGGCGAGCCGGACGGCCGGGCGTCCTACAGAGTAGTGAGTCTCATGAAACGGATGATAGCCGAAGCACCCGGGCCTGGAAAGCAAGGTAGGGTGGGTTAAGCGCAGCGGGGTGGTGTCGGGGGTGAGGGCCGCTGCGCGAACCCACCATCAGTCACGACAAACCACAATGTCAACGAAGCCAGGTTGCACGGAGAATCCCCTATTTGCAGTATTTCGAAGGTTGACGAAGAGTCTGCTATAATATGGAACTGTACATTGACGCGATCAATGCTAAAAGGAGCACACAACGTGATCGAAAACAAGGGGTGGCGATTTGACGAAAGAGAACTGAAATACATAAAGGAAGTCCTGGACTCCGGCTTCGCGGCAGCGACCGCGGGAAGCATGTGCCAGAGATTTGAAAAAAGATTTGCCGAAAAGGTCGGGGCGAAGTATGGCGTTTGCTTCAACTCCGGCACATCGACAATGCATTCGTGCCTGGCGGCTGCCGGCGTGGGCCCCGGAGACGAAGTAATTGTGCCGGCCTTCGGCGTCATAATGACCGCAAACGTGGTACTGCACCAGAATGCCGTGCCTGTCTTCGCGGATGTTTCTGAGGATACTTTTAACATAGACCCGAAAGATGTTGAACGAAAGATCACATCGCGAACCAAAGCAATCATTCCGGTGTCATTGTACGGCCTGCCGGCCGATTTCGACCCCTTGATGGAACTGGCCGGGAAGCATAATCTCGCGGTCATAGAGGATGATGCCCAGGCAGTCCTGGCCACTTATAAAGGTAGGACGACTGGCTCAATCGGACATATGGCGAGTTTCAGTTTCGAGAATTCAAAACACCTGACCACCGGCGATGGCGGGATGGTCACGGCCAGCGACGAACAATTGGCCAGGAAGGTCCGAAAACATGGCTCCCAGGGATTCTGCACCATCGGCGCCGGCGAGGGCAGAATCAAGCTGGACAAAGACATCTTCCAGGACCCCGATTTCAAGAGACATGACATGTTTGCCTGGAACTACAGGATGCCGGAGGTTGCGGCCGCGGTGGGCCTTGCCCAACTGGAAAAGGCCGAGTTCTTTGTGGGTCTGAGGCAGAAGATCGCGGCAATGTACGCTGACGCCATAAAGGGGTGCGGGTGGCTGATCCCCCAATATGTACCCGAAGGCTATACCAATGCCTATTGGACCTATGCGGCAAGGTTTGAGGGACAGCAGATAGGAATACCATGGAAAGAATTCAGAAAAAAATACATTGAGTTCGGCGGCGATGGCATATACGCCGCCTGGTCGGTAGTATATTTGGAAACGGTCTATCAGACCGGCAATTTCTACGGCAAAGGGTGTCCTGTTCACTGCCCGTTGTACAAAGGCAAAGTCAGGTACGAAAAAGGCCTTTGTCCCACCGCCGAGGCGATTCAGCCAAAGGTGATGCAGTTTGTCAATAACTACAGCAGTACCCAGGAGGCGGAACCGAAAGTGGAGGCCCTGAGAAAGACGATCAAACACTTCGGTGGTTAGCGTTTGTGTCCACGGCGCGTCACAGGAAATCAAACAATATGGGAGACTCCGCGTTCAGATTGGACAACAAGGTCGTGGTATTGGTGGGAGGCAACGGGTATTTAGGTAGGAAGTTTTCGAGGGCGATTCTTGAATTCGGCGCTGTGTTGTACGTTCTTGACATCAACACCACCGAATCTCAAGAAATAGTCGAGCTCAAGGAGAAGTACGAAAATAAGTTTCGCCTGTTAAGGGTCGACTGCACCAATAAAGAAGAGATTGTCAAGGCCAGAGAACTGATTCTGAAAAAGGAACAGGATGTTGACGTTCTTATCAACATGTCAACGCTGAGGCCTCCGGACTATTACCGGCCGTTCGAAGAAGTGTCGTTAGAGGGATGGAATGTGGGCCTGCTGGGAAATCTGACCATACCCTTTTTGACCATCCAGAGCTTCATCCCCATCATGGTGAAGCAGCAAAGAGGCTCAATAGTAAACATTGCCTCGCACTACGGCATAGTTGGTAACGACCAGAGAATATACAGGGGCGCCAATCTTGGCAAGATATACGTGACTCCTGATAAGGACACAATGGAAGTTCATGCCCACGGTGTGTACAATGCCGCCAAAGGGGGATTGATAAACTTCACCCGATACCTGGCGGCGTATTATGGGAAAGACAACATTCGAGTGAACTCTATATCCCCTGGCGGCATCTTCCAGAAAGACGAGAATGAAACTTTTGTCAGGAATTATGGTGAGAGGACGCCTCTGGGACGAAAGGCAAGGCCCGATGAAATAAACGGGGCGGTCATATTTCTTGCCTCTGACGCATCAACCTACGTTACCGGCCATAACCTGGTTGTCGACGGCGGATGGACCTGCTGGTGAAATCATGAAACCTGAGATTCAAATTGCACATCGGACCATTGGGGAGGACCACCCCCCGTTTGTCATCCCTGAAATAGGTATCAACCACGAAGGTAGCTTTGAGAAAGCAAAGAAGATGATTGCGGATGCTCATCGCGCCGGCGCCGAATGCGTCAAATTCCAATCACACGTTGTTGAAGACGAAATGGTCCCGGAAGCCAAAAAGATTATCCCCGGGAACGCCACAGAATCGATTTACGCTATCATGGAAAGGTGCAGCCTCACCGAGGAGGAAGAAAGAAAGCTAAAACAATACGCGGAGAAGATGGGCATGATCTACCTGTGCACGCCGTTTTCCAGGGCAGCCGCCGACCGGTTAGAGAGATTGGGGGTTGTAGCGTACAAGATTGGCTCCGGAGAGTGCAATAATTACCCCCTGGTGGAACATATCGCTTCGTTCCGAAAGCCCGTCATTCTCAGCACCGGAATGAATGATCTAGGGAGCATCGCCAGGAGTGTCGGTATTTTAGAAAGGGCCGGGGCGCCCTATGCCTTGCTTCATTGTACGTCCATGTATCCAACGCCCTACGATAAAGTCAGATTGGGCGCGCTGGCGGACCTGAAATCGCGGTTTCCTGAAGCTGTCCTGGGTCTCAGCGACCATTCTCTCGGTAACTACACCTGTTTTGCCGCCATTTCCTTGGGAGCCAGTATACTGGAGAAGCACTTTACCTCAAGCAGGAGATGGCCGGGGCCGGACGTACCGATCTCCATGACGCCTGCGGAGTTGAAGGACCTGGTAAACGGCAGCAAAGCCATCCATCAGTCTCTCGGCGGTCATAAAACCATCTTGAGTGAAGAAAAACCCACCATCGATTTCGCCTATGCCAGTGTGGTCGCCATCAAAGACATAAAAAAAGGAGAGCGCTTCACCGTCGACAATACGTGGGTCAAGAGGCCGGGTACCGGGATTCCGGCGGTACACCTGGGCAAGATCCTGGGACGAAGGGCCAGCCGGAACATTGACTCTGACACCCTGATAAGCCGGCAGGACTTTGCCGCGGGCAAGCGCGCCCGGGGTGACCGGTGGTAAGACGAATCTGCGCCCTGACCGAAAGAAGGGCTGATTACAGCAAGCTCAGGCCGGTCCTCCGGAAGATTATTGAAAGCCCGGCATTTGACTTGCGACTAATAGTTGCCGGCCATCATCTCCTACCGGAGCTGGGGCTTACAGTTCATCTCATTGAGAATGACGGCTTTCCCATTGCGGCCCGAGTACCTATGTCTTCGGGCAGCGATAAAGATAGTGGGGCCGACATGGCCAGGGCCCTGGGCCGGGGTTTGGTCGAATTCACCGACGTCCTCGAGGACATGCGGCCTGATATTATGCTGGTGGGGTTTGACCTGGGCGCCCACCTGGCGGCGGCCGTGGCCGCGGCCCACATGAACATTCCGGTTGCACACATCGAGGGTGGCGAACTGACCGGCAGCATAGACGAAAGTCTCCGCCACGCAACTACTCGCTTTGCCCATCTTCACTTTGCAACGAATCGGGCAAGTGCGGAGCGGCTCATCAGAATGGGCGAAAACCCACGATATGTGTTCAACGTCGGCTGTCCTTCGCTGGACGCCTTGCTCAACATGGATTTCGTGAGACCGGAGACGCTTGCCCGACAATTCGATCTAGATTTGTCCCAACCGCTAATCGTCGTTTTGCAGCACGCAGTAACCACCGAAGCTGACGAGGCCACCGGGCAAATCATGCTGACTCTCGACGCGGTAAAGAAGACCGGCGTGCAGGCTATCCTCATCTATCCCAATGTCGATGCGGGTGGGCGCAGGATAATTCGTGAAATCGAGAAGACCAGGATTCAGGCTCACAAGAACCTGCCATTCGAGGTTTACGGGAGTCTGATGAAGGTGGCCAGCGTGCTGGTAGGCAACTCCAGTTCCGGAATTGTAGAGGCGCCTGCCCTCCATCTTCCCGCCGTCAATATCGGAACCCGCCAGCAGGGAAGAATGCAGGCCGGGAACGTCATCAACGCGGGATATGACTCCCAGGACATATTCCAAGCCATCACGAAAGCCATTTGCGACGCCGAATTCCGGGAGAGGCTGGCGAGCTGTACCAGCCCTTACGGGGACGGGAAGGCTTCTGCGAGGATTGCTGAGATTCTGAAGAGCGTGGACCTTGAGGACCATACCCTGATTCAGAAGAGGCTGTCGTACTAGGAACGGCGGCTCTCCCCGCACTAAAGGAATCGACCAGGGGGAACGAAATGAGCGACTACTTCAGGAATAAAGCAGTTCTGGTTACGGGGGGGGCCGGGTCAATCGGCGCTAAAATAGTGCGTAAAGTGTTGCAGCACGGGCCTAAGGTGGTCAGAATACTTGGCAACGGCGAGCAGGCCCTGGTCCATCTGGAGCAAGAGTTGCGAGAGTACGCCAACACAAGGTACCTGGTCGGGGACATCAGGGACAAGGAACGCCTGGCAATGGCTATGGAGAACATCGACATCGTCTTCCACACCGCGGCCATGAAGCACATGGGCGCCTGTGAATACAACCCGTTCGAAGCGGTCAAGACAAATGTGGTTGGGACTCAAAATATCGTCGATGCAGCCCTGGCTCAGAACGTCGCGAGCGTCGTTAACGTCAGTACCAACAGGGCTTGCAGCCCCATCAGCACGCTGGGGGCGACCAAGCTGTTGGGTGAGCGCCTTGTTACAGCGGCCAACTATTACAAAGGGTCAAAAAAAACAGTGTTGTCCAGCGTCAGGTTCGGAAACGTTTTTGATTCTGCCGGCTCGGTTGCTCAAGTGTTCAGCAAACAGATCGAACAGGGGGGGCCGGTCACTATTACCCATGAGGACATGACCAGATTCATAATGACCAGCGATGTAGCCGCCCAGCTAGTTATGAGCGCTGCTGAAATAGCCACGGGGGCGGAGATATTCATCCTGAAAGTGCCATCTGTGCGCATCATAGATCTCGCTCAAGCAGTCATCGAAGAACAGGCCCCAAAACAGGGATACCGGGCGGATGAGATTAAGATAAAGATAATCGGCGCACGCCCTGGCGAGAAATTGCATGAGGAGCTCATGACAGAACAAGAAACCTGGTACGCGGAAGAGAACGAACAAATGTATATCATACAGCATGATTTGTTGACCGGGGAGCCCAGGGTACATGATCGGCCGGTCAAGATGCTTACGTCAGAGACCTCCAGGCTGCTTAGCAAGCAGGAAATAAGGGCGCTCCTCAGATCTGCCGCAGTTTAGCTTCTCTCCGGCTTTTTGACGCTGCCAAAATCCACTAGTTCGTTTTGGCCGATGTCCCGCGTGACTTCCAGACCAACGAGTTGGAGCAACTGGCTCTGCTTGATCGTGCTTTCATCTTTTGTCCTTTTGAACCACAGATTGTCTAGCGACAGCTTGTCTCCCTGTCTTATGGCGTCCCTGGACACGATGGCCTTCTTCATGAAACCTGTCTTGCCGTATTCCAGTTCCGGCCCGCTCATACCCAGATGGCCATCTCCCCGGACCGTCAGCGCCAGCTTCATCAGCTCCTTTATTCGTTTCATGGCGTCCGCGCCCACCGCTGAATGGTAGTCTATCCTTTCTTTCCCGTAGTCAGGCGTGTAATGCTTTTCGAGAATGTGAAAGCCCATCATGGCGCCCATGACGCTGACGGTCTCGTTGCGGGGATCGTCAAACGCGGTGTGGTCGGCGTAGCCGACCGGCAGGTCGAACAGGTCTCTAATCTTTGCCATCTTCAACAAATTGATGTCCGAATACAGGGTAGGATAGCTCTGGAAACCATACATCAACAATATGTCATTCTTGTTCCTCTGCCTCAGCAAACTGACGGCATATTGAATCTCGTCCAGAGTCGATCCCCCTATGCCCAGAATGACCTGCCCTTCATATTTCGCGGCCGCCTCGAGCAGAAAGTAATCGTTCAGCCCGGTGGCATGAAGCTCTATGGCGTCTACCGGCGTGTCCTCACGGACAATGTATTCGATGCTGTCCACGTCGTCGCAGAGCGCAACCACCTCCAACTGTTTTTCTTTGCAACGGTCAATGATCCGGTTCCACTCCTCCCGGGGAAACATCCACTTGCGGAAAAGGGGGAAATGAGGGTGGTCTGCGGTCAAATAGCTTTCCAGGTTTAATAGCATATGGAACTTGATGGCGTTGGCCTTCAGCGCGGCGATATCGTCTATCATCCGATAAAGATAGCGCAGATCGCCTTCATGGTTATACGCCGTCTCTGCAATGAGATAAGGCTCTTTGACAGTGTCAACAAATTGCGCTTTCATGAGCTGAATACTCGCTTTCCCCAAAGGTTGCTCATTAGTCTACCATCGGACGGCGGATATCACAAGCAAGATTGCCGAAGCAGGGTGAGGAGCGGATGGTCCGTCAGGGCGAGGTGCGGGGCCGATGCAGGGAGGGTTTCGGTGTCTCCCTTTTTCCAGAAGTTGATAAAAGAAACGTATCCGGTTATAGTATGCCTGACGCTTGGCTAGAAAAGAACGGGCCTGGTAGCTTGCCACCTCTCACAGGCACGGTGGCTTGTGGTACCCCGATGCCTCGGGGCTAGAAAAGAAAAACCCAGCAACAACATGGCAGATAGATCGCAGAAGTCCGCAATCTTTGTTACGGCCAGGACGAAATCGACCCGGCTGGAACGAAAAGCCCTGATCGAAATCCAGGGCAAACCCGTGATCGAGCACCTCATTGACCGGCTGAAGCTGGCCAGGTTGCCCGGCCTCATCGTGCTTTGCACCTCCACCCATCCCGACGACGCCGTCCTGGCAGACATCGCCGTAAAGAACGGCATCGAGGCCTTCCGGGGCAGCGAGGACGACGTGCTCCGGAGACTGCTGGACGCCGCCACGAAATATGATGTGCACTATGTGATTAACGTAGGCGGGGACAACATTTTCTATGGTCCCGGGCTTATCGACAGGACGCTGAAGACGCTTATCATCGGCGGCACCGACCTGGTGAGATGGAAGGACCTGCCCCTGGGCACGGCCTGCCGTGGTATCAGGGTCGCAGCCCTGAGAAAAGTCTGCGACATCAAGCTGGAAAGCGATACCGAGGTCTTCGAGCCATACTTCACCGACACGGGGCTCTTCCGGGTCAAGACCCTGGAGCCCCATAACCCCATGTTAAGGCGTCCGGGCTTCAGGCTTACCCTGGACTATGCCGAGGACCTCAGGCTGTTCCAGGGAATCTTTGCCGCGTTGTACGTTCCGGGTTCTGTTTTCCGGCTTAAAGACGTGGTGGCGTTTCTTGACAGCCATCCCTGGCTTCTCGAAATCAACCGGGGCGTCCATGCCGACTACTGGAAGAGCATCGAAGATAAGATTCGAAAGGCCCGCTGGAAGTTGATCGAGCAGGGCCTGGGAGAGAGTTATTGCCCCTGGCCAGGCGCCCCGGAAACCGGTGCGTGAGACAGGCTGGAAGGCAGATGGGTAACCCACCCTACGGTTGGAACACAGAAAGGAAACAATTGTCTCAGATCAAGCTAGGAAACAGGCTGGTCGGCGATGGACAGCCGGCGTTTGTCATCGCCGAGATGGCCTGGTCCCACGACGGCTCCGCCGAAAAGGCCAGGACCATCATCAAGGCAACCGCCGGCGCCGGCGCCGATGCCGTCAGCGTCCACCTCACCAGCCTGAAGGACTACATGGTGAAGGACTACGGTTCTACGGCGGGGAAAACGACATCGGGCGAGGAAAAGAAGGAAAGCATCTATGAATACATGGAGCGGGCCAATCTCAGGCCCGGCGACTGGCAAGAGATTTTCCCCTATGCCAGGAGCCTGGGGCTGGCCGTCTGCGCCATGCCCAACGATATCCCCAGCCTGAGGCTGTGCGAGCAACTCGGCGCCGACGCCTACGTTGTCGCCGCCGCCTGCTTCGTCCAGCAGGACCTGGTCTCCGAGGTGGCCCGGACAAAGAGACCGGTCATACTCCGCATCGGGGGCGCCACGCTGGGAGAAATAGAGAATACCGTCAGTCTCATCAGGCAACTGGGCACGAGCGACATCATCCTGCTTCACGGGATCCAGCTATACCCCACCAGGATTGAAGACACCCATCTCCGGCTGATCCCGACGCTGAAGGCGACCTTCGGGTTGCCGGTGGGGCTGGCGGACCACGTGGACGCCGATTCTGACCAGGCCCTTGCCCTGCCCCTGGTCGCCCTGGGCTTCGGCGCCAGCGCCATCGAAAAGCATTTGACCCATGACCGGAGCCTGAAGGGCGAGGACTTCGAGTCCGCCCTTAACCCGGATGAGTTCAAGAAGCTGGTCGCCCAGATACGGGAGGTCGAGAAGTCCTTCGGTTCTTCTTCTTTTCGACCGCTCTCGTCCGGAGAACAGCGCTACCGGCAGGTATCGCGCAAGCGGACCGTGGCGGCGAGGCTCATAAGAAAAGGGACCAGGATAACCGCTGAGGACATCGCTTTCAAGCGGGCCGACGATGGCGTTTATCCCGATGAAAGCAAATTCATTCCCGGCAGGACTGCCGCCGTAGACATCAAGGAGGACGTTCCAATCACATGGGACAAGCTACTGTGAACCGATTTACGGGGGGTGGCGCTCCGCAAGGCGGAGCCAGCGAGACAATTAGACAACACCGAGCTACGATTATGAAGGTTAAAGCTCACATGGCATGCGCAGGCCCCGATGCATCGGGGCGCCACCCCTTATTTTCCCGCGTGTCCAGCCCTCGATGTGGGGTATGGTCAGCGACTACAGCCGGTCCCGGCGGAAAAGTGCAGGAAATAGATGGCACGTGTAGTCACTGAGAGAAACGAGAAACGCCCGAAGTCCGCTATTTTCATAGCGGTGAGGATGAAATCGACCCGGCTGCCGAAGAAAGCCCTGCTTCAAATCCTGGGCCGGACCACGATCGAGCACCTTATCGACCGGCTGAAGACGGCCAGGCTCCCCGACCTTGTCGTGCTCTGCACCTCGACGCACCCCGATGACGCCGTCCTGGCGGAGATCGCCCGGAAGAACGGCATCGAAGGCTTTCGGGGCAGCGAAGACGACAAGCTGGAAAGGTTCCTGGGCGCCGCGTCGAAATACGGCATTGAGCTTATGGCGGCCGTGGACGGGGACGACATCCTGTGCGACCCCGTTTACATTGATAAGACCATCCAGAAGCTCATCGACACCGGGGCCGACATGGTCAAGACCGACGGGTTGCCCTTGGGAATAGCCTGCGTGGGCCTGAAGATCGCCGCCCTCAAAAAGGTCTGCGAGATGAAGGCCGAAAGCGACACCGAGGTCTGGGGCCGCTACTTCACGGATAGCGGCCTGTTCAAAGTCGAAACGGTGCCGGTCGACGATCCGGAGCTGGCCCGCCCCGACATCAGATTGACCCTGGATTACCAGGAGGACTTCAAGGTGTTCCAGGAGGTCTTTGCCAGGCTGCACGTTCCGGGCAAGGTCTTCAGCCTCAAAGAGATCGTGGGCGTGTTCAACCGCAATCCGGAACTGAACGAGATAACCAGGGAAGTCAACGAGCAATACCTGAAAGGCATAGAGAAGAAGGAACAAAAGATCCGATGGCGACAGGGCAAGACACAATGAACGTGCTGATCATGGGGCTGGGCTCCATGGGCAAACGAAGGGTGCGGTGCCTGAAAAGCCTGGGAATCCAGAATATCGTGGGTTTTGACCTCAGGGAGGATAGAAGGAGCGAGGTCAAGGAGAAATACAACGTCCGGGTGGTGGGCGGCCTGGACAGCCAGGTCCTCGATAGCGCGGACGCGATGATTATTTCGACCCCTCCGGACAAGCACAACCAGTGCCTCCGCACCGCCCTGGGGCACGGGAAACCGGCCTTCGTGGAAGCCAGCGTGATCCTGGATGGCCTGGCCGCCCTGGACGAGCTCGCCCGGAAGCAGAAGGTCCTGATCGCCCCTTCGTGCACCCTGAGGTTCCACCCGGCGATACGCGATATCAAGGGAATTGTGAAAGGCGGCCAGTACGGCAGGGTGACCAATTTCACCTATCATTCCGGCCAGTACCTGCCGGACTGGCATCCCTGGGAAGCCGTCAAGGACTTCTACGTGGGCCAGAAAGAGACCGGGGGCTGCCGGGAGATCATTCCCTTCGAGCTTACCTGGCTGGTCGATGTCGTCGGTTTTCCCCGGAGCGTCAAAGGGCTCTTCGGGAAGACCATGGACGTTGGCGCCGACATCGACGATACCTACGTGGTCGCCATGGATTTCGGCGGTTCCTACGGCAGCATGACCATCGACGTCGTCTCCAGGTACGCCACGAGGAGCCTGGTGCTGAACATGGAAAGGGGACAGGTACTGTGGCGCTGGGATGAAGCCGTGGTCAATCTGTATGACGCGGCCAGCCAGAGCTGGATTCACTACACTTACCCTCAGGGGCTGAGCGCGGAGGGCTACAACCGGAACATAACCGAGAACATGTACATCGATGAAATCCGGTCGTTTCTGGATGCCGTGGCCGGCCGGGGGACCTTTCCCAACTCCCTGGAAGAGGACATCAAAGTTCTGCAACTGCTGCATCAGATAGAAGGAAAATAAACCGCGTAGGGTGGGTTAAGCACAGAGGGGTGGTGGGGAACGGGAGTGGCTGTGCGAACCCACCGCTGAAATGACGAATGTGAAATCCAAAATGGAGCCTTGCCGTGCATAGGGTGGGTTCGCGCAACCACCCCCGTCAACACCACCCTGTCGCGCTTAACCACCCTACGGGCTCAGGGTTTCGGCTCAGGGTGACAGGAGAGAGCAATGAACCTCAATACCGGGGCTGAACTGTGGAATAAGGCCAAAAAGCTGATCCCCGGGGGAGGCCAGCTACTTTCGAAACGCGCCGAGCTTTTCCTCCCGGACCGGTGGCCGGCCTACTATTCCAGGGCGAAGGGTTCGGAAGTCTGGGATCTGGACGGCAAAAGGTATTTAGACATGTCTATTTCCGGAGTCGGCGCCTGCACCCTGGGCCACGCCGACCCCGACGTGGATGAAGCCGTTACCGGCGCCATCAGGGCCGGCAATATGTCCACGCTGAATGCGCCGGAAGAGGTGGAGCTGGCCGAACTCCTATGCGAGATTCACCCCTGGGCCGAGATGGCGCGATTCGCCAGGACCGGCGGCGAGGCCATGGCGGTGGCCGTCAGGATAGCGCGGGCCGCCACGGGTAAAGACAGGATACTGTTTTGCGGCTACCACGGATGGCACGATTGGTATCTCTCGGCTAACCTGGCGGAATCAACGGCTTTGGACGGGCAACTGCTGCCGGGACTGGAGCCGAAGGGTGTGCCCAGGGGCCTGCGGGATACGGCGGTCCCCTTTCCGTACAACGACCTGGATGGGTTCGAGTCCCTGTTTAACAAGCATTCGCGCGAGCTCGCCGCGGTGGTGATGGAACCGGTCAGGAACTACTGGCCGAAAAAGGGTTTCCTGGAGACCATCCGGCGGAAGACCAGGGAGAGCGGCGTCCCGCTGGTCTTTGACGAAGTGACCTCGGGGCTGCGGATGGCCCCCGGCGGCATCCATCTGAAACTGGGCGTCGAGCCGGACGTGGCCGTACTGGCCAAGTCCCTGGGCAACGGCTATCCCATGGCGGCCATTTTCGGGAAGGCCGGCGTCATGCAGGCTGCCCAAACCTCCTTCATCTCCAGCACCTTCTGGACGGACCGGATCGGCCCGGCGGCGGCGCTGGCCACCCTGAACAAGCACCGGCGGCTGAATGTCAGCGCCCATCTCGTTGAGATAGGCAACCAGGTGCAGGCGGGATGGCGGGGCCTGGCGGAGAAACACGGCCTGCCCGTCGACGTTTCGGGCATCCCCCCGCTCGGGCACTGGGAAATCAAGGCGCCCGGCAGTCCCCTGCTGCATACGATCATCACCGAGAGGATGCTCCACAGGGGCTTCCTGTCGTCAAAGGCATTCTATGCCACCTACGCCCATACCAGGGAGCAGGTCAGTGCTTACCTGGGCGCTCTGGACCAGACCCTGGGTGAGCTGGTACCCTATGTCAGGGACAACAGGCTGGAACAGTTGCCCCACGGCCCGGTGGCCCATTCCAGTTTCAAGAGGCTGAATTGAGAAATGACGAATGACGAAATCCGAATGACGATTCAATGACGAATGTTCCAATCGCCAACGATCCAGGCGTAGGGTGGGTTAAGCGCACGGGGGTTGGCAAGATGGGGGTGGCGGGTGCGCGAACCCACCACGAACACTCAGCGCCGCAGGCCACCGTGCCTGCGAGAGCCGAACCGGTACCACAGGCCACCGTGCCTGCGAGAGCCGAACCGGTACCACAGGCCTCCGTGCCTGTGAGAGCTGAACCGGTACCACAGGCCTCCGTGCCTGTGAGAGCCGAACCGGTACCACAGGCCTCCGTGCCTGTGAGAGTTGAACCAAACCAATGCCAATTCACGTAACCACACAAAGACGTAAGCCTCAGCGGCGGACACGCACCAACCGTAGCACGGGCGTCCCGCCCGTGCGGCCCCTCGAACCGGCCGACGGGCAAGATGCCCGTCGTACCGGGGCGTTGTTGTTCTTCAATGTCGCCGGCAGACCCGTTGGGGAAGGCCAACCCTGCTTCATCATCGCTGAAGCCGGGGTCAATCACAACGGCGACGTCAACCTGGCCATGAAGCTCATCGACGCTGCCGTTGAAGCAGGCGCCGACGCCGTCAAATTCCAGACCTTTCAGGCCGAGGAAATAGTCACCGCCTCCGCGGGGAAGGCCCCCTACCAGAAGCAGACCACCCGCGAAGATGAAGCCCAGCTCGACATGCTCAAGAGACTCGAACTCCGGCCGGGGGATTTCAAACGCCTTTCGGCCTACGCCCGGAAAAGGGGCATCGTGTTCCTTTCCACCGCATTCGACGCGGGAAGCGTCGATCTGCTTTGCGCCCTCGGCGTGCCGGCATTCAAGATTCCCTCCGGCGAGATAACCAACCTGCCCCTGTTGAAGCACATCGCCGCCAGCGGAAAACCCGTCATTCTCTCCACCGGCATGTCCACACTGGATGAGATAGGGGAAGCCATACAGGTGCTCCGGAGCCAGGGAACGAAGAACATCGTGCTGCTTCATTGTGTCTCCTGCTATCCGGCAAAGCTGGAAGACGCCAACCTCGGGGTGATAGAGACCCTGAGACGGACTTTTGGATTGCCTGCCGGGCTGTCTGACCACACCGTGGGCATCTATGCTCCCATAGCGGCGGCGGCCCTGGGGGCGTGCGTCATCGAAAAGCATTTTACCCTGGACAAGACATTCCCCGGCCCCGACCACCGGGCCTCGCTGGACCCCGGTGAATTGAAAGAAATGGTGAAGGCCGTCAGGGGTGTGGAACGGGCCGTGGGCGACGGGATAAAGCGTCTGAGCCGGGAAGAAAAAGAGAACCGGAAGGCGGTGCGGCGGAGCATCGTTGCCCGCGTGGACATCCCGGCGGGGACCGCGATCACCCGGGAAATGCTGGATATCAAGAGGCCCGGCACCGGACTGGCGCCGCGGTATCTGGATTCGGTTGTGGGCAGAAGGGCGAAGAAGAAGATAGAGTCTGGCGAAATCATAACCCGGGCCGGAATAGGGTGAAGATGAGAAAGATTGCTGTAGTGACCGGGACCAGGGCAGAGTACGGCATACTTCTTCCAGTTTTGAGGGCCATCCAGGCGAGACCGGAACTGTCGTTATCAGTGGTAGTGACTGGAATGCATCTTTCCCGTGAGTTTGGCCATACGGTCAGAGACATAGAGAATGACGGCTTTCCGATCGCAGCCGAGGTAGATATGCTTCTCAGTAGCGACACCTCGGAGGCGATGGCGAAATCAGTCGGCCTGGGGATTCTGGGCATGGCCCAGACCTGGAGGCACTTGCGGCCAGACGTGGTACTGGTGCTGGGCGACCGGGTAGAACCCCTGGCAGGGGCCATCTCCAGCGCTTACATGAACATCCCCGTGGCCCATATTCACGGTGGGGACAGTTCCAGGGGTGGCCTGGATGAGTATGCCCGCCATGCCATAACCAAGTTTGCGCACATTCATTTCCCGGGCACGCCCAGGAGCGCCGAAAGAATACTCAAGATGGGTGAGGACGAATGGAGAATCCACATGGTCGGGTCGCCGGCCCTCGATGCTATCTTGAACGAGAAGCCGGTCCCGGACGAGGTCCTGATTGAGAAATTGGGCATAGATCCGTCGAAGCCCCCTGTTCTGGTGGTGCAACATCCGGTAACCACCGAGGTGGAGAATGCGGGCGACCAGATGGCGCAAACGCTGGAAGCGGTTATCGCTACGGGTTACCCTGCCATCGCGCTGTATCCAAACTCAGACGCCGGTGGAAGGGAGATGATAGAAGTAATCAGGGAATACGAGAAACGCTTTCCGGTTCTGCGAGCTATTCCCAGCTTACCCAGGGCAGAGTATCTGGGCTTGATGAAGCTCGCCAAGGTACTGGTGGGAAATTCGAGCAGCGGGATAATCGATGCTCCATCTTTCGGTGTTCCAGCGGTAAATATCGGGACGCGACAGGAAGGCAGGGAGCGGGGCAAGAACGTTATTGATGTGGGCTACGGGAAGGAAGAGATAGTGCAAGCGATAAAAAGGGCGATGGCCGACGAGAAGTTCCTCGCCGAGGTCGGAAAGTGCGAGAGCCCGTACGGCGATGGCAAGGCCGGCGGGAGAATCGCCCAGGTTCTGAGCAGTACGCAGTGTACGCCCGAACTTCTCCAGAAGAAGATCACCTATTGAGAAAACCAAAAGTCAAAAATCTAAATGACAAACCAAAATGCAAAAGAGGCTGCCGGCTATCGGCTGTCAGCTATTAGCTATCAAGCCAGCCGCCGGCTACGGGGATTCGGAGGCTGAAAGCTGTTGGCTGGATGCTGACAACTTTTTGACATGAACATTGTCATCGTTGGGGCCGGAGGGCACGGCAGAGTGGTGCTGGACATCCTGCGGTATAACCTGAACGTCAAGCTCATCCGCTTTGTTGACGACGACCGGGATTCCCACCACAAGGTCGTGGACGGCGTTCCGGTCCTGGGAAGTACGGGTTCCCTGCCCGAACTGGTCGCCAGGCACAAGCTGGACGCGGCCATCATCGCCGTGGGCAACAACCGGGTAAGGGCGGAGGTTTTCAACCGCTTGCGGGGGCTGGGCCTCAGGCTGGAAAACGCCATTCATCCGAGGTCCATCATTGCCCGGGGCGTCGAAATGGGGGAAGGCGTGGTGATCGCCTCGGGCGCCATGGTGAACGCCGGGACCACCATCGGCAACAATGTCATCATAAATACCGGCGTCATCATCGACCATGACAACGTGATTGAAGACCACACCCACCTTTCCCCCGGGGCCAAGCTGGCGGGCAAAGTGACCATCAAGAGGTACGCCCACGTGGGCATTCGGGCGACCGTGGCGCAACGGCTAACGATTGGCGAAGGCGCCACGGTTGGCGCCGGGGCGGTGGTCTTCAACGATGTCCCTGAGAACGCCGTGGCGGTGGGCGTCCCTGCCAGGATCCTGAAAATCAACGGGGCCGCCGCCGATGCCGAGCGCCTGGCAGAATCCGACGCCGCCCTCGAAAGCGGGGCAATCCAGTCGGTGCCACAGGCGTCCCCGCCTGTGAGACAGGAACAATGAGAACGGCTGGGGCATCTGTCATTCTGAGCGTAGCGAGCGTAGTCCCGATAGAATCGGGATAGTCGAAGAATCCTTCGCTCCGCTCAGGACAAGTTCTTTCAAGGCGGGGCGCCAGATAAAAGACCCTTCGCCGGCCCCTTCGCTTCACTCAGGGTTTCGGCTCAGGGTGACATTTTTACAGCAATGAAAACAATCATCATCGGGGCCGGGGGCCAGGCCAGGATTCTCTACGAGATATTGAGCTATGACCGCAATGTGGAGATCGTGGCCTTCGTCCACAACGAGGTCCCCAAACCGGGCGCTAACATCAAGGGCATTCCCATCGTCGGGGACCATTCGGTCATACCCGGTCTGATGGAACGCGGGGTCAAGGGCGCGATCGTCGCTGTAAGCATGAACGACATCAGGGCGGCCCATTTTGAGAAGCTCCGGGGGATGGGCCTGGAGCTGATAAATGCGATTCACCCGACGGCGTCGATCGCTCCGAGCGCCCGGCTCGGACACGGGGTAACCGTATCCATGGGAGCCATAATAAGCACCGGGGTGAGGATCGGGGATAACGTGATTATCAACACCGGGGCCATAATCGAACACGACAATCAGATTGGAGACCACGCCCATGTCGGTCCCGGGTGCTCTCTGGCCGGCGCCGTCAAGGTGGGCAACAGCGCTCTCGTCGGGATCGGATCCGTGGTCAAGGAGCTGGTAACCATAGGGCAGAACACCGTGGTGGGGGCCGGCTCGGTGGTCCTGGAAAATATCCCGGATAACGTGGTGGTGGGTGGGACTCCCGCGAAGGTCGTCCAGGGGAGGAGAGATGATGAATGACGGAAGACAGTTCGCCGGAAAGGATGCAGGGGAACGCCCACGGGGAAGCATCAGGTGAGTAACAGTCCTCTGCGACCCTTTGCGTCCTCTGCGGTGAAACCTCCGTCTGAGGTGGTGATCTTCTGCGACGCCTATCCGCAGATAAAGAACGCCCTCTACGTAGCCATGCAACACAAAGACAAGCACCGGATAACCGTGACAGTTACCGGCGACCGCGACCTTTTTCAGTTCCTCCAGCTTGCCAACGAAAAGGCATTTGACAATTCTCTTCAGCTCGTCTACCTTGATGGGTACATCTGGCGTATAGCCACGGTACGCAGCAGGATTGCCAAGGCGTTCTGGTTCGTCCCCGACATGATAGGAGAATCGCGATACCTGGCGCGCGTTTTTAGCCGGAACTTCGCCCGGTTCAGGGGCGCCGAGGTCTTCTTCTTCAGCCGGTATTTTAACGCCAGCCTGATCTACCTGTTACGGAAGCTCGGCAGACACAACAGACTCACCTTCATGCCGGATCGACTTAACGATGCATTGTCGATGCAAACAGTTGTTGCGGCGAACATTGACGACCTGGCGTACTTAGCCAGGTGCAAACTGGTTTACGGGCGCCACACGGAGTTGGCCATGCACCCTGCGGGTCTGAAAGTCCCGGGGCTGTCGGATAAGTTCCTGCAGGAAAAGGTCGACAGGATTATCGGCCCGGAGGAAAGTAACAGCATGCTTCAGGGTTTTGACCTGAGCCAGTTCAAGATTTTCGATGTCAGTGATTACAGTGTCGCCTACTTTGATGAGGACCTGGTAGAACATGATTACGTCAGGGATACCCAGGCCTACAAAAAGATATTGGATGGGGTCTTCCAGGTCCTGGCCAGGCACTTCCCCGAAGATAGGGTGGCTATCAAATATCATCCTGCTTCCACCGACCGCCGGGTTACGGTGGGATTTGGCCGGGTTCTGCCCGACTTTGTACCTGCCGAGTTCTTGTACCATGATAATGTGAAGATGTATCTGGACTTTGCTTCAATGGCGCTCGCTAACGTGGAAAGAGGGCTGGCCGTTTCCCTGATGGACATGGTCCCCCTCAAAGATGAAGAAACGAGGAGATATCTGAGGGACTACCTGCTCCGGCAAAGCCGCTCGCCGATACTGTTCCCGAAGTCTCTGGGCGAGTTCGAGAGAATAGTCGAAGGCATTGGCGGAAAGACAAGTCCCTGAGAAACGGCCAGCTTGCGCTGGCGGGGGCGCGGGGCTAATGGTCACTAACCATGGCTCTCCCGGTACTGCTAATACAGCGTTTCACAATATTCACCCGAGGGAGAAAAGCGATGCTACGGAAATTCGAGGGATTAATTCTCGACCCATATCCGCTTCGTACAATAGCAAAAGGACTTATCCGACGTTTCAAGATCGGTAACTATGAGCAACGCGTAAAAATAGGAGCTGTGGACCGCCCGTGGTATGGATACATCGTTTACAACGCGGCTGTTCTGGCAAAGAAATTGGGATATCCACGAATAAGCGTCTTGGAGTTCGGTGTGGCTGGTGGGAACGGACTGGTAAATCTTGAAGAACATGCTCGGCAAATATCGAAGTTGTGTTCGGTGGACATTGACATTTTTGGTTTTGATACTGGCAGAGGACTGCCTGAACCATCGGACTATCGAGACTTGCCATATTGCTACAAAGAGGGTTTTTATGAGATGGATATCCCTAAACTTCAAGCAAAATTGAAAAGCGCAAAGCTTGTCCTTGGAGATATTACAGATGCGGGAAAGTCCTTTTTCGAAAAGTTTAACCCTGCGCCGATTGGCGCCATATCATATGATTTCGATTTATATTCGTCCACGGTTATGGCGCTGAGTATGCTCGAACGTGGTGAAAAATACTACTTGCCTCGCGTATTCTGCTACTTTGATGATATCATCGGGACAGAGATAGAGCTATTCAACGATTACACTGGAGAGAGACTGGCAATAAATGAGTTCAATCAGACCCACAGGAACATAAAGTTAGGGATTCCCTACCATTTGGTTTCAGCAGAAGTTGTGGAGCCCTGGTACCACCGGATTTATGCATGTCACTTTTTCGAGCACAGTCGGTACAATGACCTTGTGACGGGAGGGTTGCCGCATGAGTTGCCTTTGCAATAAGGATCATTGGATAGGCCTCACCGGAGCATACGCTCCAGCACGGTGGTCTTGAAGTAATCCGCTACCGCCTGCAGAGAATATTTCTGTGCGTTCACTATTGCATTGCGGGACAATTCTTGAAAGACTCCGCCGTCAGTTAGAATGGTGTCCTCTATCAGGCAGGGCAATTGCTCAATACCGCTGTAGAACAGTGAGCTGGACAGAAGCTCTTCGGGAACAACGTAGCCCGCGGGGTAGATACCCGGCTTAGCGTGCCTGATGGCTTCCACCAGACCACTCATAAAGATTCCGCCGCGATAGTTCGTCAACCGGACCGGATTGATCAGCGCATCCGCCGAGGCCATTTCTGCCATGAAACTCTCTTCCGGTATGAACTCATCATAGAACCGAACGTCGAGCCCACCTTCCTTCAACCGGCGGCACCGGTCAATAATCCTTCGTCCGTACCGGCTGGCTGGCCAACCAAGCAAAGTGAGACATACCTTTTCCCTGCCAGAACTCGATAGTTTTTCAAAACCGTCCAGCAACCCATCGTAATTGCGGCGGCAATCGTCGATCGAACCCGTAACGACGAACTTAACTTTTTTGCCATTGTTGGCCGGGGACCCATTCTCTTCATATATTGAGTAGGGAAGCAGCACTATGTCTTTCGTATAGCCGTGCGCCAGGGCATAATCTTGCATGGCTCTGGTGTGGACAACTATCCCGTCAAATCGGGGCATCATTCTCCTGGCGACGAAATGTGCAACGTTGTTATTGAGGAAGCCGACGACGTCCCACGGTTTAGCCAGCCGATACTTGTTCTCAAACCAGTCCGTAATCCGACCGGTTACCAGGAGGGTCTTGCAGTTTGGGGCAAACGCGGAGTGCACGAGCCAGTACAGTGCACTGCCCTCCAGTGTGTTAACGATCAGCAAGTCCAGCTCTGTCTCAGCTATTCTCTCAACACGTTTCAAGACGGACCAGAGTCTTTCATTTCGACCCCGTATGACCCACCTGTAGTCTTCGACCCTTGCCTTGAATAGTGGGGCAACGCGAGCGTATAGGGTTTCAGTGGTGAATATGGTCACGTCAGCGCCGCTTCTCCTGGCCACCGACGCCAATGAATACAAGAATATATGGTGTTCCAGGAGTTCCAGTATCCCGATTTTCACGACAGCCAACGCCTACTAATACAAACGCAGTAATAAATGTCGCATCGGGGTAATATTACGCTGATCGTGTCCCACATCTCGGGCTGGACACAGAGGACCGGTACCGCAGGCCTCCGTGCCTGCGAGACTTGGATCTTGTACGGCGCCTTCTTGTGCCAATGACCGTATCCGGAACGAATTGGAGGCTTGCCATTCGTCACCAACGGATTAAGTTTGCCTTGTTCAAGATCCAGCGCTCACAGGCAGGGACGCCTGTGGTACCGGTTATCCGCAACCTCGCCTGGAGCAATCAAACTATTGGCTGCGCCTATGTTCCACATTTCAAGAGACGCTCTGTGTCCAGCCCTGCAAATGTGGGTAAGGATCAGAATATTACGGGGGGATACGGTTTCACACAAAGACACAGAGACGCAAAGAATACGGAGACACTGAAACAAGTATGGTGTTGTCTCGCCACGTCCCCTCCCAACGATCCCTTTGTGCCTTTGTGTGAGCCTATTCGTCATTATTTAGTGCGTCTTTATTAGACATTAGAATACGGCGTTTTGATTTGTACCACCCGGAGCGCCCTGATCAGCTCATCGATGCCCTCATCAACGGTTACAGTTGTCTGATAGCCTAGACTGTTTATCTTGTGGTAACTGACGACATAGTCTCGCTTGTCCTGGTCTTCTCCCACGTCTGCGTAATGAACATGACAATTGATCTTCGCTGCAATTTGTTCACAAACGTCGCGCTTACTGAGGTTCATCTTTTCAGACCCAACGTTGTATACCTGCCCGGCCATCTTATCTGCGTGGTCGATTGCGAACAAGAAGGCCCGGCACATGTCGTGCACATGAATGAACGTTCGCCTGAACTGGCTTTCATAAACGACCAGATAACCTTCAGTAAGCGCCCTGTAGACGAAGTCGTTGATGAGAAGGTCAAGCCGCATGCGTGGGGAAATGCCGAACGCGGTGGCAAAGCGATAAACAATTGCGTTAGAGTTCTCGAGTAGTCGTCTCTCGGCTACAGTCTTTGTCTGACCATATAAACTCAAGGGATTTAGAGGGGTTTCTTCCGTGCAAATGCCTTCAACGCAACCGTAGTTGCTCCCCGTTGAAGAAAACAAGACTAATTGGTCTTTCGAGACACCCCCGATCAAGTTGTCAACGCCGCCGATGTTGACCTGCTCGGCCAGGATAGGCTCCTTGCGACAAGCTGGGTAGCCAACAATCGCCGCCAGGTGAACAACAATGTCCTGATCCTTCATAGCGCGTACGATATCATCCTTGTTTCGGATGTCGCCGTTAATAAACTGAAAGTTCTGGTTTCTAAAGAACGGCAGTACCGGCGCTCCCCCGAACATCAGGTTATCAAACACTCGCACTTTATAACCCCTTTCAAGGAGTAGGGGGACCAGGCTGGTGCCAACATATCCGGCGCCGCCTGTAACGAGTACGTTCATTTCTAGGCCTCCAATTTTGCCTGGTAATACTTGACCGTTTCCCTGAGCCCCTGGGCAATGTCCGTAAACTGAAATTCTGGAAATCTTTCACGGAAAAGCCGATCGTCCAGAATCTTCACCGGGGCGCCATCCGGGTACTTGGTGTTGAAGACGAGCTTACCATTGTAGCCGATTAGTGACGCAATCATTTCGGCAGTCTCTCTTATTGAATGGGCTTTGTTCTGGGCAATATTTATGGGATAAACTAGATCTTCTGTCAGGCTCACGGCGTCACACAGCATCTGCGCCAGGTCCTTGACGTATATCCATTCTCGCATTGGCAGCCCCGTACCCCATATCTCAAACTCCCTTTGCCCCTCCCTTTTTGATTGCAGCATTCTGATAATCATTCCATCCAGTGCGTGTGTCTTGTTGGGGTCGGTGTGGTCGCCGGGACCGTAGCAGTTGGGCACCAAAAAATTGATTGATGAAATGCCACGCTGCATTTGATAACATCTGGAAACCACATAGAGCAGCCTTTTTGTGTTACCGTACGCCAATACCGAGTCATGCACCGGCCCGTCCCACCATTCCGATTCTTTATGAATCGTGGCGGCTCCAGGATAAGAACAATTGGACATCGGGTTAATAACCCTGGCTCGAGGACAAACTTCCGAAACTAATTTATAAGTGTTTAGAATCATCTGCATGTTATCGTGGACAACATCGGCTGCGAATTCAGTAACGTAATGGAGGCTGCCAGAGTGGGCGGCGCAATTGATAATTACGTCCGGACAGAGCTCAACCAACCTGGCCCTGGCCGCTTCATAATTCAACAAATCAAACCCGTCTCTGCGCGAAAGTGCAATCGGACTGCACCTCTTATTCTGGAGTTCTTCCATAACGCTCTGACCCACAAAACCATGGCCGCCCAGGACGATTATTTTCATGTTTATCTTCCCGCTCCACGTGGGGCAAAGTTCGCTCGATGACAGTCTATCAAGCGAGCGAAGGAATCTTTTAAAGTCAAAGCGCACTGATACATTTGCTCAAATTTGGCAAACGAAACCTTGTAGCTTCTCTTGTCCACGTCTCCTGAAAGAGTGTACTTGAGGCTCGGAATCAATTTCTGCAGGTTCTCGACAAGGTCCAGCTTGGTGCAGTTCAGAGCGGTGCTGCCAACATTTATGACCCGGCCATCGAGATCGAAGCGGTCGAGCAACAGCAACAGCCCCCTGGAAATATCATAGACATCGCAGTAGGGTCGGAATGAATGTGGACCGTATATTGCCAGGGGTTGGCCTTCAAGGCCACTCTTTACCAGGACGTTGGTGAGTTGTGTCCAATCCATCTTCGGCGAGACCCCAATGGCTATAGCCAGTCTGGCAACGATATTACCGGCGTTTGCGCCCAGTACTATTTCTTCGGCTCGGAGTTTTGTCTCGGTATAATACGAAGTTATTCGCAACGGGCTTTGCTCGCTGGCATAAGAATCAGTCACACCGTACAACGAAGTTGTAGAAGCAAAGATGATTCTACTAAAACCCAATTCGCAAACTCTCTTCACGAGTTCAACGTTGGTTTCGTCGGCCAGCTTCCTGTCTTCTTCGCAGGCCTTCTCCCCCGTCAACGCAGCCAGAAGGATACAACGAGAATTTGGCAGCACCCTGGAAGGCAGGTTGGTAAGCACACCGGGGTCGGCGTACTGTTTTCTGGGATTGCCAACCCTGATCAGGTTATTCCTGGGTAAGAAAGTTTGCAGTAGGGAGCCGATATAGCCTTCGCCGCCAATCAGGTAGACCGGCGCGGCCGGAGTACCTCGGCCATATTCTACAGGCATCGTGATCTGAGCCAAGAGCTATGATTCTCTCATTTCACCTGAGTAACGAATTACGAACACAGAGCAAATCGGCGGTTTTTCCTCTGCCATGAATGAATTTCTCGACCACCGAGAACCCCTTCGATTCAACATAATCCAAACATTCGTCACCGCAGGCTGAACCCTTAAACAAAGTGGGCTTCTCGTTCCAAACCTCGATTTCGAAAGCCCACACTATATTAGATTTTTCGCCTAAACTCTTCAGCACGTTGAGATCGTTGCCCTCAGTATCTATTTTTAAATAATGTATCTCGGAAATACCGGCCTCATCGACAAACTTATCTAGACGTATCGTTCTAACCTTGATAACTGACATAATATCAAAATCAGATGCCTTATGCAAAATCCCCCTGTCATCGGTAAAGTCGGTAAACTTTTCGGTCACTCTCTCTTCCAATTCCAGAAGGGATGAGGTAGTGTTGTCGCCAGTTACATAAAAAACTCGCTGTTCACCCTCATTGATGTCGACAGCACAATTTTGAAGTATCACATTATCGTGGCGGGGTGTTATGCCGGGAATGGGTTCGAAGGCGTAGATAGTGCAGTCAGGATAGAGGGGAATAACCTGTTCTATCCACTGGCCTCTGTTGGCGCCAACATCAAAGAATGTGGGCCTTGCGGGGAGCGGCCGATTTAGATATCTTGCATAGTGGAGAAACATTTTGACCTACCGAGTACAATAGAATGATTTGTCAAATAAGTCTCGAATACTTTCTCAATGTGCCCCTCGAGACCGGGGAAGTCAATACAGCCTATTGCGCGGTTTCACACAAAGGACACAAAGAAAGCTGTCAGCTTTCAGCCGTCAGACGATGCAGCCCGGGGAGGCCGGGACTGAAAGCTGATGGCTGAGGGCTGAGCCCTATTTGCTTTGCGTCTTTGTGTGACAACGCGTCCTTTCCTGTTGGCAGCGCGATGCTGGACTTATCATTGCGTTGGCATGATGGTCACTAGCGAAATAGGTTGACGTGTCGAAGTCCGGCTTTGACAGGCACGGATGGGTGTGGTACTGGCCGGCCGACACCGTCATTCGTCATTTCTGCCTGTCTACCTGTATATTTCCGCCCCGCCGTTGCCATAGACTTTGCTGCGGTTGAAGGCCACTTCCGGGAACCGGGCCACCGCATTGGATTTGACGTCGGCGGACCTGAAATAGACGAAGCCTTCGGGCCGGAAGCCCGGGTCATAGCGCCTGGAGTACGCCCCGTGGATCAAGGTCCGTGGAAGCTTTGTTTGGCCGAACAGCATACGTTCGGCAGCCCCCACCGGAGCATCTATCGGCCACCTTGCATAGGCGTCAAGCCATGTGGCGGCGTGGCTATCCCGGTCAGTGACATACCAGGAATCATACTCCAACCCCTGAGAATTCAAAGTCAGCGATGCGGGAATCTGGAATGCCTGGTACGTTAAGCCTGTGGTGGTCGAGAAGAACAGCACTGCCAAACCGCCGATTAACCAACCGGCTCTAATCTTCACCAGGCGGGCCGCCATGGTGCCTCCCACAACAAAGAACGTAGCCAAGATAGGGAGTGTGATGAAACTTGCCCTTTCCAGGTCATAGTAGGCCGAAATATACGGCAGCGTGACTGCCAACCCCAACACGGCGCTGCCTGCTAATCCCAGTGCGAAAAAGTCCCCGTCAAATCTGGAACGAAGAAAACGGTGTTTGACGTTGCCGGGGGGGCCGCCTGTTCCTACCATAGTCCTGTGTTTTGCCAGGGTGGCCAGCACCCCGGTGGCTATCAATGCCACCGAAGCCCACGACAGCAAGACCCTGAGGCGTTGCGGAACAGAAACGATGTCAACGCCCACAGCGCCGCTGACTGTCCCGCCCTTGGCTTCCAGCAAGAAGGCCTGGTTAAGGGCCGCCGCCCGGCGCAGGAGCCATAAGGCGGTATCAAAGGCCACCGCAGTCACCTGCCCGTACCAGAAATACAGCAGTACCAGGACCAGGGCCACCGTCTCTCCCGTGATACCTCGTACGGACCCGGCGCCACCGGCCTCCGGCAATCCGGCAATATTGGAGGCGCTCTCAGCGGACCGGCCTCTCACAATATCGATAACCTTCCGGACATACACCGGCGTGGATGCGGCTATCCAGGCGAGCAACAGGAGGAAAAAATAGATGTAGGTGCTCGAATAGTGCGAGGCGACCACGCCAACGGAAAAGACCATGAACATGATCCGCTTGGCGATGGGACTGAGGTCGTCGTGGAACAAAGCCATTATCGCCAGAGCGAAGAAAAGGATGGCGATGCCTGTCCGGCCGTGGGTGTCGAGGAAAGTCTTTTGAGACATAAAGAAGAACGTGCCCAAGAAGGCATAGAACCCAGCAACGTATTTCCTGGTTATGATGTAGACGACCAAGGGTATCACGGAAACAATAAGAGGGAAGAGGAGCATAAAGAGATATTCCGGACTTACCTTCAGAAAGACCTGGTAGACTGATGGCAGTATGGAAACGCTCAGAGCGGTGTTCAACATGCTACCCTCGGCGATCCCCCAGCGGGCATTATCAAAGGTAGTCTGAAAGAGGCGAAACTCATCGTGCATGTCCGAGCCGATGAGGTGATTTGACCTCAACGCGGCCACCAGCACCAGGGAAACACTCATCAAGAGAATCACGGTTGGGTACAGCCGTTCCGGGACTCTGGTGTGCCACAATGTGATTCCCAGGGCGTAGGCCCCGATCCCAATATACAGCGCCACCAGCAAGATGTTGCTGCCGGTCGTTTTGATGACGAACGTTCCCGCCAGGGCCAGAAACAGAAACAGCGCCGGCGGAATGAGCAGGGCTTTCTCCCGCGTTGCCAGCCTCAATTCAGGCCGCGAGAACCTGGCGCCCCTGTTCCTCATATAGGCAAGGGCAGCCAGCAGCGCGGTGGCTCCGCCGAAGGACAAAAACAAAGGAAGGGCCGTCAGGGGCCTGGCATAGCCGAAAGCCGTTCCAACACTGCTCACGCTCATTCCCAATAAGATCACAAGCGCCGTGCTGAGTCCTACCGAAAGCACAAACCTGGTAGCCAGGTCTGCCCTCACTTTGAGGACATACAACAGAAGCAGCCCGGGCACGAATGCCAGGAACGCTGACCCGAGTAGTTGCCTCAGAACGGGAATGTTCAGGGCGATGGCAAGAAACGTTGCCGTCAGGAACGCCAGCAATACCAGGAAGAGCGTCCTGGCGCTCTCAAATTTGCTTAATATCTTTGACAACCTCGAACGCCTCTGCGTATTCAACGTTGATGCGGAATCCCATGAAGGCGGCTCGGCCGCGTATGCCCTCAATCCACGGGTCGCTGAAACTCTGGAACTGGGACTCGTGCGCCAGCACGCTCTTGATCTTGGTTTCGATGGTGTCCGAAATATCTACGAACACTTGCGGCTTGAAAGCGAAGGGCATGACTCCGGATGGCATCGCCTGTTCATACATGTACAGCGGGCAGTAGTTCTTCCTGGCGGCGGCGATGGTCGCCCTGGCCACGCAGACATGGTCCTGGTGGGAATCGTTAATCCAACTCGTATAGATGACGTCCGGAGGAAAACCGCGCAGGATGCCGTCCAGGGTCTCCACAAGCTTCCGGTCAAAGGCAAGTTTGTAAGGGTCGATGTCCAGGATAGATATGCGAGCGCCCAGGATTCCCGCCGCCCTCGTTGCCTCCTGCACCCGCCTCTCCCTTTGATTCGGAATGGTGACCACCACCACCAGCACGTCGTGGCCCTTTTTTGCGTACCGGGCAATGGTACCACCCATCAGTACTTCCGCATCGTCCGGATGCGGACTAAAGACGACTATTCTCACGTTTCTTCATATCCTTCTAGGGCTCTAAATCCTATCCCGGACAGGCCGCAACCAAAATCAAATATCAAAAACCAAAATGAAAAATGACAACTGAAAATGCAAATGTGGCGTGTATCGCTGTTCATGTTCGACGAACGCATGGCCTGGCGATGGCCGGTCTATCATTTTGCATTTTATTTTGTGATTTTGAGTTTTGCACTTTGATTTTTGATTGTTCCGCTTTGTGAAACACGCTGAACTTCAAGGACTAAGACAGTGCTCCCGTCAATATGTCGAGGCTCCTGTCTCCCTCGTTAAAAAGCAAGTCTATCACAGAAAGCTCGGGCGCGAAATCGCCCCATAGCTGGCGGTAAACCGGATGTTCAAAATCTTGATAGATCAGCCCGATGTTGTTCTTCACAAAGTCCTCTTCGAAGACATATCGTTTGGAGCCTTTCCCTTCGCCCGTCAGGTATCTATCAGCTTTCAGTTCTCTCAGAATAAGGAATATCTTGTCGGTCCCCCTGGCTTCGATTTTCAGGTCTGAGGAGGATACCAGCGTTGCTTTGATTCCCAGCAACTCTTTAATCAATTTTATCAAAGCCACGTTCAGGTCACACAGCTTCTCCCACGGGATAGAGTAAATCTCATCGAACCGCGCCGCATATCTGTCGAAATAGGGCGCTCGCTTGTAGGATAGCTGGATCGTTTTCCAGTGTTTAATCTGCCACTTGCCATCCTGGACTATCATCGCATCCTTGATGAGGTTCAATTCACCTTTCTCAGCGATGGGGACGGTCAGCCACTGGACGCCGTTCGGGGTCTTCACGCGGTTCCTGGTTTCAAAGCTCTTTCCCCGGGGCAACTGGACATCGTCGAATATGACGAAAATGTCGCTCCTCGCCATCTTGTTAAAGAACCCCAGCCACGGGAGGTAGTTCGGCTGGTGAATTGCTGCAATCATGCGAACGCTAAATCAAGAATGAAAAGCTAAAAATCAAAATGACGAACCAAAATGCGAAAGGGCTAACGGCTGTCAGCTATCAGCCGCGGGATTGTCGACCTTGTGGCTTGGCATATTCTTTGAATATCGGGTTCGGAAAGCTCGGGAAACATCGGCAACGATACCGTCCTGGGCGCGAGACGTTCGGCCACGGGCAACTCGCTCTGGCCATCCCCCACATCCGCAGCCAGTTGTGTCCTGTGCAGGGGAGGGTCAAACAGCGTTCCGACCTCTATCTCCTGTTCACCCATCCTCTGGATAAAGGCCTGCTTTTCAACGCCGTCGGGTAGAATGGCCGCAAACTTGTAGTAGACCTGGCTCGTCCAGGGCTTTTCGCCTATGGTCCCCAGGACGCCGGCCAGCCCCTGCAAGTACCTGCCTGCTATGGTCCGTCTCATCTCGATCATTCCATCCATCTTCTTCATCTGGACCAGGCCGATGGCGGCCTGGATGTCGGTCATTTGAATATTCATCGGTATCAAACCGGTGAAATAGGCCGGCGTGCGGGACCCCCGCCCGTAAAGGCACTTCAGCGCCAGCTCTTCGTCATCGGTCAACACCGCACCCCCATGCCCGGTCGTTATGCCTTTTGAAGCATAGAAGCTCGTTACGGCAATCCTGCCGAAGCTTCCGGTGGGCCTGCCCTTGTAGTTGGCGCCTATAGCCTGAGCGAAGTCCTCGACCAGGGTCAGTCCATGCTTCTTGAGGTATTGGTCCAGCCTGTCCATATCCGCGGCCTGTCCGTACGTGTGGGTGACGATGACTGCGTCCGCGCCGGACAGTTGCCCTTCTGATAGCGTGGACAGGTCAATATTGTGCGTGTCCCGCTCGACATCTGAAAAAACAACCCGGGCGCCGGCGTTCAGGGCGGCGTTCAGCACCGCACCGCACGTTATGGTCGGGATTATCACCCGCCTGACGCCCAGCGCTTTGAGGCCCAGGTACAGGGCAGACGTCCCCGAGTTGACTGCGATGCAGTATTTCCTGCCGAATTTCCTGGTCAGGGCGTCTTCGAACTCCTTGACCAGTTCCCCGGTGGCCAGTCGCCTGCTGGCGAGGACCTTCTCCACTGCTGCGAATTCCTCTTTGCCGATGAACGGCTTGCCGAGTGGGATTTTCATGCTCTTGCCGGACATGGCTGTAGTCGCGTTGTCACAGGCACGGTGGCCTGTGGTACCGGTCGCCAACTTCGGAGCAAATAAGTTTTCGTGTCCATTCGTGTTTATTCGTGGCTCAAGCAATCAGTCCAAATCCTGCCGCTGCTCCCTGGTCTTTATTATCCTGGCCGGCACGCCGGCAACCGTAACCCCTTCGGGAATATCGTCTATCACGACGGCGCCGGCCCCGACTATGACGTCTTTACCTATATGCTTTTTTGAAATCACGTTCGCCCCGGTGCCGAACACGGTATTTTGCCCAACGGTAACGAAGGCCGCCAGGTTCACGCCGCCGGATAGCCACACGTTCGGTCCCAACCTGTTGAACTCCCCCACGGTGGACCCCCTGTGGACGGCACAGTTGTTACCGATCTCAACGTCCGGTTCGATCAGCACACCCCGGCCAATGAAGACCCCCGGACCGAGAGTCACGTGCTGCGAAATCACGGAGCTGGAATGGACTACAGTGATGGGTGTCAGTCCCAGTTCCCGGCACTCGCCAAACCGTTGACCTCTCAACCGGGCTAGCTGATCGCTGTAGGCGACCATGAATCCCTGGATGTTGTGGCGTTTGGTCATCTCCGGCAACTGAAGATACGTCCCGATGACGGGTACCCCCAGTACCTGTTGGCCCTGCAACTCGGGTTTGTCATCGATGATGCCGATGACTTCCGCCGTTTCCGAGGCCCGGCTGCACCGGAAAGCATCCAGGTACACCAGGCCGCCGCCGCCCGCCCCGAGGATTACTGCCTTTAGTGTTTTCACTCCGGACAATCCTCTCTACTGCAAATCAAATATCCAAACCAAAATGACAAATGAAAATGCAAAAATGGGATACTCGCGTTCAGAATCCCGAATCCAGAACGGGTGCGGCAATAATCAAATCGGTATTCTGTATTCTGAATTCTGACTTCTGGATTCTTTCCCCATTTTTCATTTTCATCTGTGGTTTTGATCTGTGCGTTTTGGTTTTTGATTTTCCACGGTGTTCCGTATGAAGCCTGAAATCTGCTCGCTGGTTGCGCCTGGTCCGAATATCCCGTTAAACCCCATGGCCCGGAGCCCGGCGCAGTCGCCCGGGGGAAAAACCCCGCCGATCAGGAAGACCTTCTGTCGTTTGATCCCCGCCTTCCCGGCTTCCTCCATGAGTTCGCGGCCCAGGGCCAGGTGACCGCCGCCCAGAGTGCTTATCCCCACAACATTCACATCCTCCTGGATAGCCGCTTCGATTATCTCCTTCGGAAAACAGTTTCCAACATAGATTACGTCCATGCCTTCATCGCGGAGCATGCTTGCGACCACAGCGGCGCCCCTCCAGTGAACATCGAGACCGATCTTGGCAATCAGTACTCTGATTCTCTTGCTATCGATTGCCACGGCGTGAACTCTTCTCAATACAATGGCCGCCACAGGCCGAAGGCTGCCCTGAACGCTTTGAACATCTCTCCCTCGGTGGCGCCGGCCCTGGCTGCCTGGATGCAATGAAGCAGGGCGTTCCGGCCCTCCCGGCAGGCCCCCTCCAGTTCATTTAGAGAGACTTCGACCCTTCCGCGGTCTCTTTGCTGCCTGAGTATCTTCAATTTCTGAGATTGCCTTTCTTCGACTCCTTCGGGGTATTTGAACACGTCGATATCAGGAAATCTGGTATCGGAGGCGGGGAAATAGTTATAGCCGGCTATCTTCACTTCGCCCTTCTCGATCCTCCTCTGCTCGTTACAGGCGTAATCGGTTATCTTCCGGTGCAACCAGCACGTTTCCACCGCGGCGACTATGCCTCCCATTTTCTCTATTTCATCCACTTCATCGAGGGTCCTTCTTTCCACCTCGTCGGTAAGGGCCTCCACGTAGAACGACCCGCCCAGAGGATCGACTACCTGGGTCACCGCAGTCTCCGCCTGTATGATCTGCTGATTTCTGATCGATACGAGAGCGGCCGCTTCCCCGGGCACGGAGTAGGCCTCGTCGTAGGAATCGATATGCATCGATTGAGCGCCTCCCAGCACGGCGGCCAGCCCCTGGTAGGCCGCTCTAACGATGTTGTTCAGCGGTTCCTCCCGGCGCAGGGAAATTCCCGAAGTCTGCACGTGGCACCTCATCAACATGGAATTCGGGTTCCTGGCAGCAAATCTGTGCTTCATAATGCGGTACCACAGCCGCCGGACCGCCCGCAACCGGGCGACCTCTTCGAAAAAATCACTGGCGGGACTCCAGAAAAAGGCTACCCTTTCCCCCAGCCAGTCCGCGTCCTGCCCCCGCCGGATACTCTCCTCAAGCGACGCCACCGCGTTGGCGATGGCCACTGCCGACTCGGTGATTGCGTTGGTACCCGCCTCCCGCAGGTTATAGCCGTTGTAGGTGATGAAGTTCCACCTGGGGGCGTTCCGCCGGATGAACTCCATGTTGTCGCATTGGATCTTGAAACAGGCCCCCGGAGGCAGGTATTCCGGGGCGCTTCTCACCACAGTTTCCATGATAAAGTCGTTCTGGACGGAACCCCTCAAACTGTCCCAGGGAATCCCCCGGCGCTCGGCCATAGCCAGGTACATGGCGAAAAGGATAGCCGTATTGGAAGGGTAGTGGGTTACGAGCGAGACGCTTATCTTTTCGATGGGGATATCCCGGAACAGGATATCCATATCGTCCACCGAATCCACCGCCACCCCGCACTGTCCCACCTGACCCCGGGAGGCACGGTCGTCGGAATCATACTCCTGGATCGTGGGCAGGTCAAAGACGATACTGACGCCTGTGGCGCCGTGGGCCAGAAGGAACTTGATCCTTTCATTCGTGTCTTCCGGCCCCCCGAAACCCGCCAGTTGGCGGATGGTGAATTCCTTTCCCCGGTACATGTTCGGCCGGACACCGCGCGTATAGGGCGCCGCCCCCGGGAAACCCAGGCTGCTGCGGTAGTCCATCCGGGGAACATCAAGCGGGGTATAAAGCAGTGCCCGGGGCGTATTGGAACCCGATACTGTCCGGGGAGTCACGTGCCATTCATCCGCGCCCTCTTGGAACGCAGCCTTTTTCCAGCCCCGGAAGCCTTTGTCCAGTTCCTTCATGGCTTCGGGATTGTAGAGCGGGGCGAGGTTATCGGCCCTGAGGGCTTCCTCCAGTATTTGTTTGGTGGTCTTCTCCTGGCCCATGGCGGCAGCATCCATCTCAGTTCAGGTGATTACCCAGGATCTCCGAAAATCTTCTGGCCATTTCCCGGTAGCTATACTTGTCAATTCGCTCGGCGTGACCGCGGTAGGCAACTCTACCTTTAGCCTTGTATTCCCGGTACAGATCCGCCAGGTTAGCCCTGATGTCCGGCGCGGTCGGAGCGTGCACGCCGGCCCCGGTCTCTTTCAGTATTCTTTCAAGCAGGTAGTTCCCTGCCCCGCCGGTTGCCAGCACCGGCCTTTGCGCGGCCAAGTACTCGAACAGCTTGCTGGGATGGCCCACGAGCCCCTCCTTGCCTTCCCAGTTTATTATGAGCAACACCTGGGATTCCCTTTGCTTCTGCAATGCCTCGGGGCGCGGCACCATTCCGTATTGCCTGACAACATCCGTGAGCCCGTGCTCCTGCGCCTCCTTCACCAACCAGTCTTCCTTCGGACTGAAGAACCTGACTTCAACCTCACCGGGACTGATGACCCCGTCACGAATCAAACCGCCCAGGGCGGCGAACACCTTGGCCGGGTCCAATTTGCCCGGATACAGACTGCTGCCGGTGTACGTAATGGTGAAGTTGGGGGTCAGCCGGGCGGGGGGAACATTGACTTCAGCCGGATCGAACCCGTTGGTAATGGCGTAGACCGGTTTACCCTGGTGCAGGGTTGCCAGGTTCTCGGCCCATATCTCCGAAACCGTCACCAGGGCATCGGCACGGGACAGCGTTCTCAGTTCCAGCCGCCGGTCAAACAGCCTCCTCAGGGGGCTGTAGGGGTAGTTGTGGTTCTGGGACCAGGGGTCGCGCAGGTCGGCAACCCAGGGGATGCCATGCCTCGCCTTCAACGCGCTGGCCGCGAGGTGGCCCGTCACCGGCGATGAGCTACTGATGAGTGCTTCGATGTGTTCTTCACGTACCACCCTGTCTCCGTCCCTGACGGCGAAACGCTTCCAACCCTTGTCCGGGTCCGGATAGTTAACGATTTCCCCGGCCCGGGTAAGAAGGAAATCCACGGGTGACTTTTTGTTCGTCACGCCGAGCCGCTTTCTGACCTGCCATCTTATATCCTGGTCCGAATTTAACTTGAGCAGTTTTCTCCAGAAGGCCAGGGCGTCACGGTAGTCCGTTTCCACAACCCTGTATTGCTGGTCGGATTTGTCGTCCATCCGGGTGGTAAGAATGATGGGTTGCCATCCGAATTCAGGAAGGTGTTTAGCCAGGCCCAGCACCCTGGGACTGCCTCCCTGCCACAGGGGAAAGAGGCGGCTGATAATGAGGACTTTCCTCATCGGGCCCCGGAGAAAAAGCCTCTAATGTGCTTGGATATCAAATCAATCTCTTCTTCGCTCATTGCCGGATACATGGGCAGGGTCAGGATTTCCTGTGACACCCGCTCCGTAACCGGCAGCGAACAGTCGTATTTGAGCTCCGCCTTGTAGAAGTGCGTTTTGTGGAGCGGGTGAAAGAAAACCTTGCTCATGATGCCGCGCTCGGCCAGGTGTTGCATGAGTCCGTCCCGTCGCCCGCCGGGGACGACGATGCTGTACATCTGGTAAACGTGATGGTAACCCGGGGGTGGGGTGATCACGCCGACCCCCGGTATCCCTACCAGCCGCTGGTCCAGAAGTCGGGCATTGTTTCTCCTCATCTCAATCAGCCGGTTTGCCTTGCGCAGTTGGGCCAGGCCCAGGGCAGCGCAAAAAGTTGACAACCTGAAGTTGTGACCGAGAGTCACGTAGTCCAGATAGTCCGTCGATGAGAAGTAGTCGGCGCTCTCAAGGCGTCCGTGGGACCTTAGCAGCTTGAGCTTCTCGTATATTTCCTTGGATTCGGTTACCACGGCCCCGCCCTCGCCGGTGGCAATGATCTTGTTCTGACAGAAGCTCAAGATGGCGGACTGACCGAAAGCCCCCGCGGCCTTACCATCGACGGTAGCGCCGAAAGATTCGGCGGCATCTTCTATCAGCAGCAAATGGTGGCGGTCCGCCACCTCCCGGAGTTCCCTGATGAGACAGGAGCCGCCGGCATAGTGCACGGGCAAGATAGCTTTGGTCCGGGGGGTTATTCTCCGTTCTACATCCTCCGGGTCCAGCCCGAAGGTACTGTCCTCGATGTCAGCAAAGACCGGCCTGGCGCCGACAAAAAGGGCGGCATTGGCGGTGGAGATGAAGGTGAAAGAAGGTACAATGACCTCGTCTCCGGGGCCTATCCCGTGCGCCCACAGCACCGCGTGAAGCGCTGTCGTGCCCGAACTGAAGACAGCACAGAATTTCGTACCGAGATAGTGCGAAAGACCTTGCTCAAACTCAGCAATCTGGGGCCCGCACGACCAGTACATCCCTGCCCTGATCGTCTGGTTGACGGCTTCGATGTCGTCTTCGTCCCAGTATATCTTGAAAAGCGGGATCTTCCAGCTCACCTTGGCGGCGGCTGTTTCCATGGTCTTGTTCTCCGTCTGAACATACTTACGGTTTGTCCGCGATGTCCATGAGCAAATACAGGGTCCGATAAGGCTCCACATCGCCTGACTTGTAGAGGAGGAAGTCAACCTTTTGGCCAGACCCGGCCGCGGCGAATTTGAAGGGGATAAGTTGCTCCCATCGTCCTCCGTCTTCAAGGGTGATTCCGTTTATCCCTCGAGAGGTGTTTCCACCGATGGCCATACCCACGTCGTAGCTCATCCGTTCCCGCTCCTGGTTGACTATCACCAGTGTCACAGTAGCGTCTTCTCCTATCGGGAGCCGCCGCGGGTATTCGGCAACGGCGCCGGCGGCGTTCAGTAGGTAAAACTCAGTAAAACGCTCTCGGGCTCGTTCCGTGCTCGTCGCAAAAGCTGCCGCTCCGATGCTGGCGGCTATCGCCAGGGCAAGCGCGATGGTAACGATTCTATCCAGCAGACGTTTCGATGTCAATGGGACTTCACCGTGCGCCGTCAACGTTCGCCGCCCGGGCGAAGGGCGCACCGCAACAACTCGCTGCCCTGCTGGCGCACTCCTGACTGGCGCATTGCTTGCCTATCCGGCAGATTCCGGTCTGTCTAACGGCTAACATAACTCCATATTATATCCTTGCCTGCGCCCACCGCGCAAACTTGCCTGGTCCCACTCTGCAACTCAGACACTGGGAAACCCCTAGCGACACCCCCTGTCCGCCTTGCGGACTCTCGCAAAGCGGAGCGGGTGTCGAAGCCCTGGTGCTCAACCGGGCACGACAGGGGTCCCGACGTGTCGGGATCGCTACGGGTGTCCAAAGCCTCGGCCAGTGTCTGAGTTGCAGGCTACGGATTTGTGTGCTTTGCAACAAACCGCCTTATAGTGTAAACTAATAAGCTAAACAACAAGGAGACCTGGTTTTCCAAGCGTAACTGAAAATGAGCTCCAGGGGACCCGCCTGATGACCGGCACAACTGACAAATCCCCCTGAATCCCCCTTTGAAAAAGGGGGATTGACTGTGGAAGTGTGCTTCGCGCTTTTTGGCCGGGTAAGGGATTGGCATGGGCAGGTTTGCGACCATTCCACCGGATTCTCCCCCGGTCCGGCGTCTAACCGGGACCGGTTGAAATCCGGGAGTTGTAAGAGCCATTCATTTTGCGTCATGGTTATTTGCCCTCGCATGCACCCCCTCCCCCTTTCGCAAAAAGGGGGACAGAGGGAAATTCAAATCCCCCTTTTTCAAAGGGGGAGAACAACGCGCAGTCCCCCTTTTTCAAAGGGAGGGAACAACGAGCCTTGAGAAAGGATATCGATGAAATTACTCATAACCGGCGGGGCGGGGTTCATAGGCAGCCATCTTTGTGAGAAGTACACCAAAGAGGGACATGGGGTTATCTGCCTGGACAATTTCCTGAGCGGGAACCTGCTGAACGTCAGGCACCTGCTCGACTACCGGAATTTCAAGCTCATCAAAGGAGACGTGCGGGATTTCAACCTGGTGGAAAAGGTCATGTCCGATGTGGATGTGGTCTTTCATCTCGCGGCCCAGATACACGTGGACCGGTCGTACATCGAGCCCCAGCTCACTTATGACGTGAATGTCGCCGGCACCCAGAATGTCCTGCAGGCCGCAAAGATGCTGGACATTAAGAAGGTGATCTATGCCTCCACCAGCGAGGTATACGGCTCGGCGCAATATGTCCCGATAGATGAAAAACACCCTTTGAACGCTCCGCATCCGTACGGGGCAAGCAAGATCGCCGCCGATAGAATGTGCTATGCCTATACCCAGACCTACGGGATGAATGTCTTCATCCTGAGGTTTTTCAATATCTTCGGTCCCCGGCAGAGGGACCTTGGCTACGGGGGCGTCATCTCGATCTTCACCCGCCGGATACTCAGCAACATGCCCCCCATACTGTACGGCAACGGGCTGCAAACCAGGGACTACACTTACATCAAGGACGCGGTCAAAGCCTATGACTGCGTCCTGAAATACGACAAGCCGTACACCGAGCCGATCAACTTCGGGACGGGTCATGAGGTAAGCATCATCGACCTGGCGAACAAGATCATTGACCTGTGCGGCAAGCGCGGCAGCATGGAGCCTGTCAACGTTGAGCCCCGGATCGGAGAGGTCAAGAGATTGATCGCCAGGGCAGATACCGCGCGGGAACTGCTGGGTTGGGAACCGAGCTACGTGCTCGAAAACGGCCTGACGGACTTTATAGACTGGTACAAGAAGTATGGATTTGAGGAAAGACTCAGAATGGAATAGGGGATATCCCGGTCCCACCGGACCGAGGACCGGAGCGGGCGTTGCGCCGGCTACCTTGCGGGGCCTGCACGCTACAATGGTCAGGATCCGGAAGTTTGAAGAGAAAGTGGCTGACCTCGTCTCGAACAACGAGATCATTTGCCCCTGCCACCTTTACATCGGACAGGAAGCAGTGGCCGCGGGGGTTTGCGCCGCCCTGCAGAAGCAGGACTGGGTCTTCAGCACCCACCGCAGCCACGGGCACTACATAGCCAAGGGCGGAGATATCAGGTCTCTGCTGGCCGAAATGTACGGGAGGGAGACCGGCTGTTCCCGGGGTAAGGGGGGATCGATGCACATCTCTTCCCCCGAAATGGGCCTGCCGGGAAGCTGCGCCATAGTTGGCGGGACTATTCCCCTGGCGGTCGGAACGGCGCTTTCCTTTACTCTGCAGGGAAAAGATGCCGTGGCGGTATCCTTTTTCGGCGACGGGGCGACCAATGAGGGTGTGTGGTACGAATCTCTCAATTTTGCCTCGCTCCGGAGGCTGCCGGTAATCTTCGTTTGCGAAAACAATCTGTACTCCACACACCTTTCGATTTCTGACTGTCTGGCTGAAACAAACATCTCCAGAAAGGCCGAAGCCCTGGGGACGCCGGCGGTCAGGGTAGATGGAAACAACGTCATCGAGGTCTATGAAGAGGCAACGAAGGCAGTGGAGGGGGCCCGCCGCGGCTGCGGGCCGGCGCTCATCGAATGCCTGACCTACCGCTGGCGCGGACACGTGGGGCCCAACTATGACCTGGATAAGGGCCTCAGAAGCAAAGAAGAGTTGGACCACTGGATGGAGAGGTGTCCGATCAAGGCGATGGAGCGGCTCCTGTCGGCGCGGGGTCTTATGTCAGAGCCGGAAATGGTTGCGACATATGAGGGTATTGAGAGGGAAATAGATGAAGCCCTCGCCTACGCCAAAGAAAGTCCCTGTCCGGACGAAGCTCGACTCCTGGCTGACGTGTTCAAGTGCTGACTATGCGAAAGATCCCCTATGCCCAGGCAATTAATGAGGCGTTGCGGCAGCTCCTGGAGAGCGATGAGCGTGTTTTCGTTATCGGGCAGGGAGTTACCAGTCCCTGGTATGTCGGCTCGACCACGGTCGGACTGCTCAACCGGTTCGGTCCTCAGCGCATAATCGATACCCCTGTATCGGAGAACGGCGTCACCGGCGTGGCGGTGGGCGCGGCGCTGGCGGGGATGCGCCCCATCCTGGTGCATCCACGGATGGACTTTATGTACTACGCCATGGACCAGATAGCCAACAACGCGGCAATCTGGCACTACATGTTCGGCGGGCAATTGAGTGTTCCCCTGACCATCTGGGCCATTGTCAACCGGGGCGGGGAACAGGCAGCCCAGCACTCGCAGGCCCTCCAGGCCATATTTGCCCACATTCCCGGTCTGAAGGTGGTTATGCCCAGCTCGGCGTATGACGCCAAAGGACTATTGGTGGCCAGCGTCAGGGACGGGAACCCCGTCGTTTATATTGATGACCGGTGGCTTTACCAGGAGGAGGGCGAAGTGCCGGAGGAGTTGTATTCCGTTCCTATCGGCAAGGGTGTGGTGAGGAAGCCAGGGAAGGACGCCACCTTGGTGGCGACCTCTTTCATGGTACTGGAAGCGATGAAGGCGGCCGCGGCCCTCGAAAAAGAGGGCGTAGGGGTGGAGGTCATAGACCTCCGCTCGGTGAAGCCGCTCGACAAGGACCTTATCTTCGCCTCTGTGGAGAAGACCGGCAGGCTGGTTATCGCCGATGCCGCCTGGAAGACCGGCGGCGCTGGCGCCGAGATCGCGGCGCTGGTGGTCGAAGAGCACTTCCGCAGCCTGAAGGCGCCTGTGAAGCGGGTATCCCTGCCCGATGCGCCCGCCCCGGCCAGCTCGGCCCTGGAGAAGCTATATTACCCGAAGGCGGAGAACATTATCTGCGCGGTGCGGGAAGTGATGCATCATGCACCGTCATAACCCCTGCCCGCCCACACCTTCCCCCTTTCGCAAAAGGGGGATCGAGGGGGTTTTCCCTCGGCGGTTAAAGTGACTCTCAAATCCCCCTTAAACCCCCTTTTCCAAAGGGGGAGAGGGATTTGACGCCCCAGGCTTATCATCCAAATTACCAGGAGAGTTGAATATGGCCTACAAGGTCCCTTTTGTCAATTATCCCACCCACTACCATCGGCTGAAAGGTGAAATAGACGGCGCCATCACCGAGGTCTTGTCCCGGGGCGACCTGATACTCCGCCAGCAACTGCGGCAATTCGAGGAGAATGTCGCTTCGTTTGTAGGCGCTAAATACGCCGTGGGGTTGAACAGCGGCACCGACGCGCTGCAATTGTCGTTGGTGGCGGCGGGGATCGGACCGGGGGATGAAGTCATCACCGTGTCTCACACTTTTGTGGCCACGATAGCAGTTATCGTCCATTGCGGGGCCAAACCCATTCTGGTCGACGTCGGGGAAGATTTCAACCTGGATATGGACCAGGTGGAGAGGGCCGTTACCCCCCGGACGAAGGCGATAATTCCGGTTCATCTGAACGGGCGCCTGTGCGACATGGAAAGGCTCATGAAGCTGGCTGCGAAACATCATTTGATCGTGATCGAAGACGCCGCCCAGGCGCTGGGGGCGAGCTTCGGCGGCAAGAAGGCCGGCAACATCGGCCTGACCGGCTGCTTCAGCTTCTACCCGGCCAAAATCCTCGGCGGCGCCGGGGACGGCGGCATGCTGACTACCAGCGACCAGGAAATAGACCGGAAGGTCCGCCTCCTCAGAGACCACGGGCAGGACCGGGCCACCGGGGACATCCTGTACTACGGATTCAACAGCCGGCTGGACAACCTCCACGCGGCGATACTCGATGTCAAGCTCAAACGCCTGCCGCAGTGGATCCAGCGCCGGCGGGAACTGGCCGCCATTTACCAGCGGGGCCTGGCGGGAGTGGAATACCTGAAACTGCCGCCGCCGCCCGTGGAACAGGACCGCTATTACGACGTCTACACCAATTACGTCGTGAGGGCTAAGGGGAGGGATAAGCTGGTCGCCTATCTTAAGGAGAAATGCAGCATCGAGGTGCTCGTTTCCTGGCCCGTTCCCAACCATCACCAGAAAGCCCTCGGCCTGACGCATTTCAAGCTCCCGGAGACCGAAAGGGTCTCCAGGGAAGTGGTCTCGTTGCCGCTTCATACAGAATTGAGCGACCAACAAGTGGAATATGTAATAGAATCTCTTCACCTTTTCGGAGGATAAACGTGGCTCTCAAGGCGTTGCTAAAGAAACAGTTAAGCAAATACCCGCCGGTCTACCGCGCCGTGTTGAGGGTATACTTCCTTTTGCAGCCAGTTCACCTGATGGAATTGGTGGCCGGTACCCGGGCCAGAGAACGGGAATGGGCGCGGCGCACCTCAAAGCAGAGAACGGAAGCGTCAGGGCATCAAGGCGACGAATGGATCATGGGTTACTGGGACACTAGAAACCAGGGCCATCGCCCCTTCATGATCGACAAGATATCAGCCCATTACCCTTTTTCGAGCGTCCTGGAGATCGGATGCAACTGCGGACCGAACCTGTACATGCTGGCCCGGAAGTTCCCGGGTGTGCGGCTGGAAGGCGTCGATATCAACGAAAAAGCCGTCCAAACGGGCAACGAGTTACTCAAAGCCGAGGGGCTTTCCAATGTGAAATTGTGGGCGGGCAAAGCCGATGACCTTTCGCAGTTCAGTGATGGAAGTTTTGACATCACGTTCTCGGACGCGGTGCTGATATTAGTGGGACGCGACAAGATCAAGAAGGTGGCCCGGGAAATGCTCCGCGTCACCCGCCGCGCCCTGGTCCTGCTGGAAAGGCATTGCTTTGAACCTCAAGCTAGGGACCCACAAGGGCTTGGTGTCTACCGCCACGGGTACTGGGAAAGAGACTACACCGCTCTGTTCCGGCAATTTGTCCCTGAGAAGTCCATTGTTATCACCAGGATAACCAAGGACATCTGGCCCGACCCCCGGTGGCAGGAGACCGGGGCGGTTATCGAGGTAAGCCTGAACGCCAAAGGAACGACGAAAATGTCGATGTCATTCTGAGCGTAGTCGAAGAATCTTTCGGGGTGGGGCGGAAGATGAAAGACCCTTCGACTTCGCTCAGGGTGACAGGCTATTCTCCGAGCAATGTCAAAACCCTCGACTCCAATGAATGAGACCATTCAATTGACCCGCGACCTGGGATTCCTTCGCCTGGGCGCGGCCATACCCACCCTCCAGGTAGCCGATGTCGACGCCAATGTTGCGGCCATCACCGAAATCATTGGCAAGGCGCGAAACGAAGGGGTGCAGGTGCTCGTCTTTCCCGAGATGGCCCTGACCGGCTATACCATCGGGGACCTGGTGCAACAGCAGGCGCTCCTGGCCAGGGCGGCGGAGGGCCTCGCGCGCATGGCCGGCGAAAGCGCGGGTTCCGCCATGGTAATAATAGTCGGCCTGCCGCTGGTAGTCGACCAGAAGGTCTTCAACTGCGCCGCCGTAACGAGCGCCGGAAGGCTTCTTGGCGTGGTCCCCAAGACCTTACTGCCCACCTACAAAGAATTCTACGAGAGCCGGTGGTTCTCGCCCGGCCCTGACGCCCGCGCCACGACCATTGATCTGGCGGACCAGCAGGTCCCTTTTGGGACGGACATTCTTTTCAAACTCCGGGGAATCGCGCCGGCCGTCATCGGCGTTGAGCTTTGCGAGGACCTGTGGGTCCCCCTGGCGCCCCACGAGCACCAGGCGCTGGCCGGGGCTACCGTGCTGGTCAACCTCTCGGCCAGCAACGAAATCCTGGGCAAGGCAGACTGGCGCCGGACAATGGTGCTATCCGAGTCCGGCAGATGCATCGCTGCCCAGTGCTACGTGTCGTCGGGAATCGGAGAGTCGTCGAACGACATCGTCTTCGGCGGCCATGCCTTTATAGCCGAGAACGGGACGCTGTTGAACGAATCACGCCGGCTGTCACCCGGGTCTCAACTCATCATTTCCGACATCGACCTGGACCGGCTGGCGCACGACCGTCGCACCAATACAAGTTTCCGGGATGCTTCCCGGCAGGCCCGGACGTTCCGAACGGTTGAAACCGCCATCGAGGATGTGCCCGCCGGGAAACTGCGCCGCACTCTCGACCCGCATCCCTTTGTCCCCGCTGACCCCGCCCGCCGGGCCGAGAGGTGCCGCGAAATCTTCTCCATGCAGGTGGCCGCCATGGCCAAGAAGCTGGAGGGAGCCGGATCGGATAAACTCGTGCTCGGGGTTTCCGGCGGCCTCGACTCTACTCTGGCGCTCCTCGTGGCGGTGAAGACCATGGATTTCCTGGCGTTGCCGCGACAGAATGTTTACACCTTTACCCTGCCGGGTTTCGGCACCACGCGGAGGACCAGGGGTAACGCCACGAGACTTTGCCAGGCGCTGGGAGTCGTTTTTGAAAAAGTAAACATTACCAGGAGCTGCGCGGCGCTCTTCAAAGACCTCAACCACACCTGCGAGGAGGACGTGGTCTTTGAAAACGTCCAGGCCCGCAACCGTACGGCGTTCCTGTTCAATAAGGCCAATGCCGTGAAAGGCATCGTCCTGGGGACCGGCGATTTGACCGAGGTCGCCCTGGGCTGGTGCACCTTCTCCGGCGACCACCTTTCGCACTATCACGTCAACACCTCGGTGCCGAAAACCCTGGTCCGTTTCCTGGTCCGCTGGGTGGCGGACGAGGAAGTGGCCGGCTCGGCAGCGCAGAAGGTTCTTTACGACGTTCTGGATACCCCGATTTCTCCGGAATTGCTGCGGCCGAAGCAGGGCCAGATAGTCCAGAAGAGCGAGGACACCATCGGTCCGGTTGAACTGGCGGACTTCTACCTTTATCCCTTCATCCGGTTCGGGATGCGCCCGGCCAGGATCCTCTATTTGGCCAACGAGGCGAGGAAACAGGGACTATTCGACGGCGAATATACCCTGGAGGACCTGCACCGGTGGCTCAAGAGTTTCATCGGGAGGTTCTTCGCCAACCAGTTCAAGAGGACCTGCCTTCCCGAAGGCCCGAAGGTCGGTTCCGTAAGCCTGTCTCCCCGGGGTGACTGGCGAATGCCTTCTGACGCCCGGGCAAACCTGTGGCTGGCGGACCTGGAGGAGATGTACCTGAGAATCCGGGACGCCCAGGGCGGGGTGTAGCCGCAGGCTTTACGCCTGCGCGGGTGGGGTGTAGCCCATGGTTTTACGCCTGCGCGGGCCGGGCGTAGCCCATGGCTTTACGCCTGCGCGGGCGGGGTGTAGCCCGTGGCTTTACGCCTGCGCGGGTGGGGTGTAGCCCATGGTTTTACGCCTGCGCGGGCCGGGCGTGGCCCACATGGCTTTACGCCTGCGCGGGCGGGGTGTAGCCCATGGCTTTAGCCTTGTGGGGCACAGACAAGCCACATAGGGCGGGAAGATGCGTTTCACCGCAGAGGCGCGGAGAACGCAGAGAAAAGCAGTCAGCGGTCAGCTATCAGCTTTCAGCCCCCGTCTACCTGGGCCGGCGGTCCGACTACTGATAGCTGAAAGCTGATAGCTTCCTCTGCGTCCCTGCGGTGAAGTCAGCGGTATTCTTTGATGCCTTTGAACTAGGAACGCCGCCCGCCGCCCCCGCC
>JACQUA010000261.1 GCA_016210565.1 Chloroflexota bacterium | reverse complement strand
CCTGGATGCAGAGTCGTTGCGCGAGGCCAAGCGCCGCCCTGAAAAATACAGGGATTTGATAGTCAGGGTCGGCGGCTATAGCGCCTACTTTGTGAACCTGAGCCCCGAGGTCCAGGATGAGCTAATTTGCCGCACTGAACATGCTGTTTAGGCCCAGGAGGCCCGGCTACGATACGTAGAAGAGAATCCCCAAAGGAATCAAGCCTCTGCGGACTTGACGTTGCCGGTAGGCGTCCCTGAAACATTCTTTGGGAGAAGAGCAGGTGATGCCCTTTTCTTCTTCGAGGAAAGCCTTGAGCGCTTTCCACGATAGGTCAAACGTAAACTCGAACCGTTTGATGGCCGAGTCACTGTTGATATCCTTCTTGTCTTTTCCGAGAATCTCGTCGAGCCGCTGTACGGCCCTCTGATATTGCTTCCTCGTGGCTTCGAATTTTGTCATGGCTAACTCACCGCTTCGGTATGTTGCAAGGCGACCTCGCGGAAGCTCTCGTCAACCATGCCGAAGTCTACTATGTCGATGTGGCACAGCGTGGGCAGCTCCTCGATATCTGCCCCTATCGTGGCCATAGCTTCGAGAGGTACCGGTCGCGGCCCATCGACTCCCAGGTCAACGTCTGATCTCTTAGTCTGGCCGCCGCTCACCCTGGATCCGAAGAAGAACACCCGGTATTCGGAAAGGTCCAGGTATCTGGATACGGTGCTCAGGATTTCGGCTTGCAGTTTGTCCTCGGGGTAAAACTCCAGCTTCATGCCTGCCGTCACTTCAGCCCGGTTCTTCCGATCTTTGAATTCTCTACCGGGCAGACGATGTCACATTCCTTACAGTCGGTCTCGCAGGGCTCCACGTGTATGGTCACCGAGGTGTGCGGCAGCTTCTTCATGATATCTGTCTCCAGGTGGTCGCACATGCGGTGCACTTCTTCGAGAGACGATTTCCTTGACATAACCAGATGCAGCTCGATATAGCGGTGCGGCCCTGCTTTGCGGGTGCGGAGCTCGTGAAAACCGATAAGTTCGCCGAAGTGCTCCATGATGCAGTTGCTGACTATCTTCTCTTCTTCAGCCGGCAGGCGCACATCCACCAGTCCGCCAAAGGACTTCCTGGTGAGACTATAGGCCGTCTTTGCTATGTACAGTGCTATTGCGATGGCTACGAGAGGATCGAGGAACGTGATGCCGGTCAACCGCACCGCGACCAGTCCCACCAGAATGGCGATTGACGTCATGATGTCGGCAACGAGATGCCTGGCGTCCCCTTCGATGGCAAGGGAATCTGTTTTCCGGGCTACCTTGAGGAGATGCCGCGAGACCAGGAAGTTGACTGTGATGGAACATAGCATTATCGCCATGCCCAGCTCGGTGAGAGCGAGTTGGACGCCACCGGATATCCTCTGAGCTGCTTCGTAGGTAATCAGGCCGGCGGCGATGAAGATCAATCCCGCTTCGGCCGCGCCGGCAATATTCTCCACCTTGCCATGGCCGAACGGGTGCTCCTGGTCGGCGGGCTTGGCGGAAAGGCGGACGCTGAAGAAGGCGATGACCGAAGCCGCCAGGTTTATCATACTGTCAATGGCGCCGGCCAGAATGCTGACACTCCCGGTCAAAATACCGCCCGTCATTTCCAGCGCTACTATGAACACGTTGGACGCGATGGAAAGCGCGGCCGCCTTTACGTTGGCCCGTCTTATTGGTTCAGTATCCAGGAAGAACCTCCGGGAGACCGGAACCGCGCGCGAAGTACGCAGACAGTCGATAGTCGGCAGGCTCTAGCCGGCTGCCTGCCGGCTGCCGACCATTGACTACCGACTAACGACTAACGACTATCGACTATTTGGCCCTGGCGCTACCCACCGAGCTCAGTCCGGGGAACCAGGAGATGAATCTCCCCCACTCCTTGTTTTCCCAGACGACCAGTAGCTGCGCGGCGTTAAAAATGGAGCTATAGGTCCCCGTGACGATACCGATGAGCAGGGTGAGGATGAAATACTGGATGGTGACTCCGCCAAAGAGGAACAGCGCCACGATTACGAACAGCGTGGTCAGCGCGGTGTTCAGCGACCGGGCCAGGGTTTCCATTATGCTGGAATTCACGATCGTGGCGTAATCCTTGATCTTGCCCCGGAGGGAGTTCTCGCGGATGCGGTCGAAGACAACGATGGTATCATGCACACTGTAGCCGACCACGGTAAGGACTCCGGCGAGGAACATGGCGTCTATCTCGACGTTGGCAAATTTGCCCAGAAGAGAAAAGATCCCCAGCACGACCAGGACGTCATGGACCAGAGCGATGACGGCACAGACGCCGTACCGGAAGGGTTTGCCTATCTTGCGGAAAGCGAAGGTGATGTAGAGGAGAATACCGACAGCAGCGACGAACACCGCCCTGCCGGCGTTGGTTTCGATCTCGCTGGCAATGATGGGCGACACCGAATAGAAGTCCTGCGTGGAAAAGTCGCCTAACTTGTCCTTCAGGGCCTTATCGAGTTGTTCGCGCTCCGCGGATTTGAGGATCTCGCCGGCGGGGCCTTTTTCCTCGACGGCCAGTTCCCTGGTGCGGACAAAGTAATCGCCTGCTCCGGTGCGCTGGATGATGGCATCTCCGTGTCCCAGGGCGGCCAGCTCCTGTCGCAAGGCACCCTCGGTCACTGGCTGGACGAATCTCAGCGTCATGGTGGTGCCCGAGGTGAACTCGATGCCCCGCTTGAGGCCGAAGAACAACAGGGACAGCGTCCCCGGGATGATGATCAGCAATGAGAGTGCGAAGTACCAGTAGCGTTTGCCGACAAAATTCAACAAGGAACTTCTCCTTAGCGGATAAAGAGTCCGGTCTTTTTGGCCAGGGGCGTGTTCAGGATCAATCTCAGGAAGGTGTGGGTGATGAAAATGGCGCTGAACATGCTGACGACGACGCCGATGAACAGGGTCAGGGCAAAGCCCATAACGGAGCCGGCGACAAACCGGCTGCCGAACCAGTAAAGGATGGCGCAGGTAATGAACGTGGAGATGTTGCTGTCACGGATGGCCGTCCAGGCCCGGTTGAAACCGGCGTCGATGGCGGCCCCGAGGGTCTTCCCGGCCCGGAGTTCTTCTTTCATGCGCTCGAAGATAAGGACATTGGCATCGACGGCCATACCGATGGAGATGATGAAGGCGGCTATGCCGGCGAGGGTCAGGGTGACGGGAATCATCTTGAAGATGGCCAGCACCAGCGCCCCGTAGACCAGCAGGGCGGCGTCGGCCAGGAGGCCGGGCAGCTTATAGTACACGGCCATGAAGACCAGCACCATGATGAGGCCGATGATGCCCGCGATGAGGCTCTTTTGCATGGAGTCGGCGCCAAGGGTCGGGTCAACGTCCTGCTGCTGGATTATCTTGAGGGGGGCCTGGAGGGCGCCGGAGTTGAGCTGGATAGCCAGGAGTCGCCCCTCTTCGAGGGTCAGTCCCTCGATAATTCCCCGGTCTTCAATGACGGACTGCACCCTTGGCGCAGATATCACTTCATTGTCCAGGGAAATACCCAGCGGCGCCTTTGTGGGAGCAAGCCTGGTGGTTATCTGCTTGAAGAGATTCCCGCCTTCCCTGTCGAACTCGAAATTCAGGACAGGCGCGCCCAGCGGTCCCCCGCCCGGTGCAACGTGGGCATTGGGAATGAAGTACTGGCCCGTCAGGGTGCGTTCCTGCCCGTCGCTCCCTGTCGCCGTGGCTGGCTTCCATTTGAGCTGTCCTTTTTCGTCCAGCTCCGGCCTACCTTGCGGGTCAAGAACCTGTTCCTTGAACACCAGCTCTGCTGTCTTCCCGATAAGTTTGACGGCTTCCTCGATATTCCTGATGCCCGGCAGTTGCACGATGACCCGGTTGTCCCCCTGTATTTGGATCACGGGCTCGGTGACGCCATAGGCGTTGACGCGCCGTTCGATGGTCTGTCTGATGCCTTCCATCACCGCGGCATCTGACAGGCTCGGGTCCTTCTTGCTTAAATCGGCCTGGTAGGTCAAATGCGTCCCGCCCTTGAGGTCCAGGCCGAGACGCAGTCCCTGCCGGCCTAAACGGGTTGAGTCCAGCGGCCATATCAGCCAGAAGGCGAAGCCAAAGAGCACGAGGATAAAGACCAGCATTGAGATGTTTTTCGAGTGCATCTTTTGTTTATTCTCCTTGAGCCAGCCCCTGCTTCCTTCTGACGAAAGCCAGGGCTTCTTCTCTGATGGTTATTTCGCCGGCCGCCTGGGCTTCCCTGATTTCTTCCAGGACCCCGCCCAGCTCCCGTCCGGGTTTCATGCCGAAGAGTCTCATCAGATCGTGTCCGTCGACCAGCTTCGGCGGCGAGACCGTACTGGCGGTCTTTTCCCTCTCCTTGAGGATATAGGCTACCGTCCGGGCGTTTTCTTCCCAGCCATGCTTATCCAGTTCCGGTCCCCTGCTCGCCAGGTGATCGGCCAGGGATAGAAACAGGGTGTCCAGGGCGACTTCCCCGGTGTCCCTGAAGAACCGGTAGATGGCCCTGCGTGACGGCAGGCCGTCCGGCCCCATCTGCCCCGGGCGCAGATGGTGCTGCACCTCGGCGACCACTATATTAATCTCGCGGCGGCTGAAACGCAAGCGCTGCAGAATGGTTTCGACCGTGGCGGCTCCTTCTTTGGCATGGCCCAGGAAACGCCACCGGTCTCCTTCCCTGGTCCTGGTCCGCGGTTTGGCGATATCGTGCAGAAGGCCGGCGAGCTTCAGCAGGGCGCCCCTGGGGGCGGCGCCGGCGCTGGGGCCGGAAAAGTGGCTTTCGATGTCAGCCGACCACGGCACCGGGGATAGTATTTCGTCACGGGAGCGGACGGGACCGGGTGTGAGCAGCCTTTCCACCGCTGCCACCGTTTGCAGGGAGTGGTTGAAGACGTCCCAGTAGTGTTCTTTGGGCTGCTCGACGTTCCGGCTTTCGTTCAACTCGGGGAATAATACCGCTAAAAGGCCCACTTTGTCCATGTAGGTCAGCCAGGAATATGTCCCGGGCGCTTTGATAATGGCAATCAGTTCCACTCTGATGCGTTCCCCGGCGACGGCCTTCAGGAGGTGGGCATGCTGGCGGATAAGCCGTCCGGTGTGCTCCTCTATCGTGAAATTGAGTTCGGCGGCGAAACGGATTGCCCTGAGGAGCCGGGCCGGGTCAGCCCCGAAAACCCGGTCACTGACCACCCGGACAGTCCTGTCTTCCAGGTCGCGAACTCCGCCGAGTGGGTCTATCAGCGGGAAGACTCCTGCTCCGGCAAGCGACGGCTGGCAGGGCGCAGCCATCGCATTCAGTGTGAAGTCCCTTTCCCGGAGGTCGTCCTCGATGGCGCCTCTCAGGGAAGAGAAGTCTAGGTTCCATGTCCTGCCGTCCTTCCAGGGGAGGACAATACGGGCTATCTTGTTGAACTCGTCCAGCGTAACGAAGCTACCCCCGAGTTCATCCGCGAGCAGCCGGACGGTGTCCAGCTCCAGCTCCGGCAACGCCAGGTCGATATCGGCTGTGTGTCGTTTCAAGAGGGTATCTCTGATGAATCCGCCCACGAGGTATGCCAGGATGCCCCGCTCCGCCAGGCCGGTCATGGCCCTCGCCAGCACCGGAAAGCCGGGGGAGTTTGCCAGGTTTACGGTGGTCACACGTGGCGCCATGAGCCTCTGAGCATTTCGTTCCTCCAGCTCTCGCAAGCTGTCACCCTGAGCCGGAGCCCTGAGCGAAGCGAAGGGGCAGCCGGAGGGTCTTTGCCGATCCTTGCGCCCTTGACGCAATCAAGCGTTACCGGAGTATTACCATCTGGCGGTCCCGCTCCGCTCATCCGCTTGAAGCAGCTTCGGCTTCCGGCTGCGGCTCCGGCTCGATCTTCTTCAGCTTGTCCGGGCTTACCAGGTCGATGAACAGGACGCCGTTGAGGTGATCGATCTCGTGCTGGAGGGCTTGCGCCAGCAGGCCTTCGGCTTTCACTCTGACCGGTTTCCTCCGCCGGTCCAGACCCTTGACGGTCACGGACACGCACCTCTTTAACTCACCCCTGTAACCCGGAATGCTCAGACACCCTTCTTCCATAACTGCTTCCTCACCTTTGCGGACTATTTCGGGGTTAATGAGGCAGACCGGTTCCTCGTCCGGTTCGGCGGCGACGATGACTCGCAGCGAAACCCCCACCTGGGGGGCTGCCAGCCCGGCGCCATGGGCGGAATGCATGGTATCGATCATGTCATCAATCAGTTTCAGCGTCGACCGGTCAATGATGCCAACCTTTTTCGCTTTCTTTCTCAGGACCGGGGCGGGAAAGACTTTGATGGGAATAACGGCCAACTTCTCTGGACCTGCCAATATTACAAAATAGCCCCCATGGGGATGAGGGCTATTCAGGACAATCTATGATATTGGTTTCATTGTAGCACAGCCTATGGGGAAAGTCTACATAGTTGAAGGGGAGAAACCCGAAGTCCGAATGACAAATGACCATGCCTTCCCCGGGCTGATTCTTCGTTGGTCGTGCGGTGTCAAACTCCTTTTCTAAGATTTGACACCACGGCCGTATTGACGCTTGAAGAGGAGCAGAAGGGCTGGTAGGTAGGCGGGGTGAAGATTTTCGGGCCTTGGGTGACGAGCGGTGAACCCCGGCGGCATTGTTCAGCGCCAGCAGTGGCGGGTTGATGTCGGGGAGGGCCGTGCCTGTGGACTTCGCCAGCTCTCCGGGGGCATGTTGTGAATCTATCTGTTCAGAATCGGTTTAGTGTGACAATATCAAGTAATGGAGTATAGAACGTACTCTTCAAACAGGCTGCTGCCGAAGCATTGATGAAGAGGCGGTTCTCTCCTTTTACTCCCCATCATGTATCTAATACGGTCACTGATCTAAAGTCCGCCCTGGTGATTTAAGTCCAGGCTAAGACATTTACAGCCTAACAGAACCCGCACCATCGTTATACTCTATCTTTGCGCCGAACGGAGCGGATAACGCCGCCACGTGGGCAATTATCCTTTCCGCTGTCTGGCCGTCAGCTAGCATCGGCAGGCCGCTTCTGGAACGCGGTCTACGGCTCACGGTTATTGGGTGGAGCCTCAGCTCCGTTAGCTTCGCATCCTCTCCCAATGAACAGAGAGCCACCACTGACCCTTCCCATGGCGAGGAGGGTGGACGCCCGGGCGGGCTCAATTGCTTGGGGTACGGTTCACGGGCGTCATAGCCATCGGCTGGAGTTGCCTCCCAACTTCGTATCTCAGGAGGATATCCTGGTCTCATGTAGTAATCAGCCGGAAGTTTCGTGATCGTGAAACTCATCATGATAAGGCCCCCGGGCCCATAGAATATCGGCTTGCCCTTGTAAATCTCGATTCCCTTGGGCGGTTCACGACCCTCACCAATGAAGACGTGCGCGCCGGCATCCAGGCACGCTTTAGCAAACGCGGGCACATAGTCTGCCGGTACATCGGTGCCTTTGTCCGGATGCGACTCGTGGCTGTGCAGGTGCACCAGGACATAGTCAGCTTGCCTGGAGGCATCCCTGACAGACCGGAGGTTGGCTTCGACGTCGTCCTCGTCCGGTACCACAGATATCCCGGGTTTGTCTCCTTCGGCAAACCTGATGAATGCCATCTGGTTCCCGGGCGGGTTGAACATCCATGTCTTGCCCACCTTCCAGACCTCCCATCCCATCCTGAAGGCCATCTCCTTCAGGGTTTCCAGGGTCTTGATATCGGCCACGTAGTTCAAACGCAGGGGGTTGAGTCCCGGCCTTCCTTTGACGTCTCGCCTTGCGTCACCCGCCCTGGACCAGCCAAAGCCCGAGGAGGTCATGGATATGAGAGCCACTCTCCCTTTGGCCGTGTCAAGGTAGGCCGGCTCCCTGGCCTCTCCCAGGTTCCGGCCGGTGCCGGCATGCACCAGACCGGCCTCGTCCATGGCTTCCAGGGTGGAAAACAGACCTCCATACGAGTAGTCCAGGACATGGTTGTGTGCGGTGGAGATGAGATGGAAACCCGCCCACTTCAGCTCATCGGCTACGTAGCGCGGCGACCGCTGCCATATGCCGGCGCTCTCGGCAGCGGGGTAAACCTCAGGACCATCATAGTCATGGATAATCGACTCAAAATGGGTGAAGGCCGCATCGGCTCCTCTGAGGAGCTTGATCAAAGCGAGAAACCTGTCGTCGGTGTAGACGGAAATCCGCCTGTTGATGAGGGACTCACCTGTAATGGCCAGGGTGATTTTCGTTTTCACTTCTGAGGTCCTCCTTTGGAACGGCTTCAGGGCGTAAGAAACGCACGCTCCATAGCCTCTTGCACAGGTATTCTTGAGGGATCGGATATCCCATTGGCGCGGGGGGTTTAGTGGGCAGCTTAAGCTCTGCCGGCGGGGAAGTCGACCACCCCAGCAAGGCTAAAGCCATGCACTACGCCCTACCGCGTCGATGCATGATCCGGGATTATCGGGACTGTAACACAGGGAGAAAGAATCTCCTCCAATACGCCGCTATTTCCTGGCAGCGTCGAAAACGACCACTTCATCTCCTTCCACGCTGAGGCTGGTCCCGAGTTGTTTGCACTGTGGCTCCACGTAGCGCAGGACTTCCTGAAATCTTGGATCGTTGCGAGACAAGAATTCGGGCTCCGCCCGCTGGTTGGTATACGCCGGCAAGAAAGACAGCCTCCGGACGCCCTCTTTGCCGATGACGCACTTGACCATCATCGTCATCCGGCCGTCTTTAGACCCCGGGTTCCGTTCCCATCCCGGCTCCACTTGCCGGAAGCGACTCGGAAGAGGAGCGGACTGCACCCCCTTCGGTGGCGCCGTCAAGTTGGGGGATAGCTCCAGGGCAAAATTGCCCAGGCAGTACAAGATAGCCTTGCCCTTATATATCTCTATACCCCTGAGAGTGGGCCCGTGATGCCCGACGATAAGGTCCGCCCCGGCGTCGATGGCCCTGTGTCCGATTACGGGTTGATACATGGCGAGGACGCCCGGCGCGTATTCCTGGCCCCAGTGGATTGAAACACAGATAGCATCGACACGGTTTCGCAACTTGCGAATAGCTTCTTCCATGGCCAGCAGGTCATCTTCTCTGGGAACGGTTATCACCTTTGGCGGCGTCCCCGGCTGATATCCCTGGGGCTCGAAGTAGGTGGACACGCGCAGAGGGGCGCAACCCGGTTTTCCCTCCCTGGCCTCGAACTCCACGGGCAATACCGAGTTGTAAGCGAGCAATCCAAGCTTGATCCCTTTTCGTTCCACTATTGCCGGTTCTCTCGCTTCGGCTATGTCTTTTCCAGCCCCAATCACCTGCACGCCGTTGCTCCGGACAGCGTCTATGGAATCAAGCAAGGCGTCAGGACCCCAGGCAAAGCAATTATTGCCCGCGAAAGATGCCACGTTGAATCCCGCGAAGACCAGCGACTTGACGTTCTCAGGGTCTACTCTCGAGAGTGCCGTATTATGCTCGCGGTATTGGAGGCAGCCCCTGGTCGAAAAAAGCCTCTCCATCTGGCACAGAGATACATCCGCTTCCTTGATCTTCTGATGGGCCGCGCTGAAGAGGGATTCCAGCGGTTCTCCATACTCCACGCGCTCCGGGCCTACGTTTCCCACAGTGTGAAACACCATCGCCTCTTGCGTTTCCGTCTGGTCGGTCATTGTTCCTCCTGATTTCCTTATAGTGTGGTCTTCCAGAGTTTCTTGACTTCTTATCCTCTACGGTATGACCCGGTCACGGCTTCACTTCAGTTTGATAAACTCGGATCTGTACAGGAATGGGTCGGCGGTGAGTACCTGCCATTCACCTATCTTCTTGCCAGCCCCAATAGCCATATGTTCGAGAGAAACGGGGACCGCCAAATACCCATCGTACATGAGTTTGTGGAACTCCTTTGTCATCGCCATTCTTCTTTCTGTGTTCATTTCAGACACCGCTTTGCCGAGCAGACCGTCTATCTCGGGGTATTCAAACAAGGTGTTCAGGGCGGTACCCCGGCTGGTGAAGTGCCTATCCACGTTGACCGCCTCTTCATTGTAGAAGCTGCGCCATACGGGGAAAGCAACCCCGGCATTCTTTCGACCGACCTGCCTTGTTCTGTGGGCAGGCTGGTCCATGGGCAGGCGCTTCACCCTGATGCCTATCTTCTCCCAGTATATGGCCACCGCTTCAGCGATTTCCACGCTTGCATGCCCGGTGGCAGTAAACTGGACCATAGTCGTCTCAAAGCCATTGGGGAAACCTGCTTCGGCCAGGAGCCGCTTCGCCTGCTCCGGATCGTAGGGGTAGGGCTTCCAAGAGGGGTCATAAGAAGCGTCGACATTTGGCGACGCTAATATGGGCCACGGTCCCCCAATGCCATTGAGCACCTTGTCTATGATCTCCTGGCGATTGACAGCCAGATTGAGCGCCTTGCGCACCTTTAGCGCTTTTTCCGGCTCTTTGGCCAGCACCCAGGGCACATTGGGGTCGAACGTATCCCTCGACGCCAGGTACTGACCGCCAAGACCGACACCTATTGTTCCGACGTTGCGGATCAGCCTTACATCAAGGCCGGCTGCCCTGGCCTCGGGAACGAAGGACACGGGAACAGTCGCGATGTCTGCCTCCCCGGTGCGCAGCATTGCAAGCACTGTTGCCGGTTCAGTAACCACCTTCATGACCAGGGTCTTGTAGTCCGGCGTCACCCGCCAGTGATTCGGGACGGCTTCAAACTCAAGGGTTCTGCCAACTTCATGCTTGACGAACTTGAACGGCCCCGTCCCGACAGGGCGGCGGCCGGCCTCGGCCTCGCCCCGGCTCTCTGTGTATTTCTTTGAAACGATGGGAACAACAAAACGACCCGTTGACAGGTTCTTCATGGCCCAGGCCCAGTCAGGGGCAGGAAGATTTACAGCCAGCTTGTAAGGGCCCAGTGTATCTACCTGGGCTTTGGCGAAGTCGCTCTTTGCCGCGTTGACCGAGTCCCTAGGCCCCACCAACTCCATAGAAAACTTCACGTCCTCGGCGGTCAGTTCGCCCCAACCGTCGTGGAACTGTACACCCTGGCGCAGGGTAATGTACAGCGTCTTGTTGTCCTCGGACCACTGGGGCAAGGTTTCCGCCAACATAGGACGAAGCTCCCGCGTGTCCGGGTCATCCTCCCACAAGGCCTCATACATAGGCAGTAGCTTGAAAGCCGTCATGGAATCGTTTTGCGGCAAGAACCCTTCATTTCCAAAGTTGGCCACCAGCACCGTGACCGTATTCGGCTTGGGCGCCGGCGCCGCCTTTGATAGCGGCTCAGTTGCCGGGTTGGCGGCCGCCGGGGGTGGCGGTTTCGATGTTGGGGCGGGGGACGGTTTCGTTGTTGGTTTGGCTGCCGGCGGGGAAGTCGCCCGGGCGGCAGGCGGCGGCGTTTGGGTGGGTTTCACCGTTGGCGCCGGCTTTTCGCAGGCCGCGAGGAATACTGATAGCGACAGCGCTAAAGCCATCGCGCCGTTAACCCATTCTCTTCTCATTGTCTCCCTCCTCGATCCGAAAGATCCGGTAGCATCTCAAAGAGCCCGGACCACGCTGGGTACGTTACTCTATCACCCCAAACCGGCAATGTATAGTGTTTGTCCGTTGACTTCCTTTGACTTTCTCATCGGGGTCGCCCTAAAATGGTGACGTTCGGATTTTGGAAGAACTGAACAATCACCCGTGCGCCAATGCCGCGCAATAAAGGATGATAATGGCGTGCGCTGTCATTCCGAGCGAAGACGAGCCTCAGCGAGCCGGAGTCGAAGAATCCTTTGCGGGTCTTCCCGCCTGGACGAAAGACCCTTCGCCTGCCCCTTCGCTTCGCTCAGGGCTCCGGCTCAGGGTGACAGCCTATTCTCTAAGCATTACGAAGAGTAGGTTCTCTCCTTTTTGGCCCCCCATCCTATCCCAAACGGTCATTGATTTGAAGGTCAACCTGGTCATCTAATCCAGGCTGAAACGGCCAGGCTCGATAACGAATGAAGAATTAGGGGAGGGAAGTATGTCAACTGGTAAGCTGGTGGTTCTCGCGCGTCGCATGGATCCCGAGGCATGGAATCTATTCCTGGCCGAGAAACCTGCTGGGTGGCAGGTTACGCTGGTGAATCCGGATGATGGCGAGCAAAAGCTAGCCATGGAGTTGGAGGATGCTCAATATGTGGTGACGCTCGCGCTCGGGAGCAGGCCTGTCCCCTGGAAAGTTCTTGAGTCGGCAAAGCAGTTGAAACTTATCCAGACCCATGGACAGGGTACACAGCACCTGCCGGTAAGATGGGCGCTTGAAAAAGGAATCCCTGTCGCCAATGCTGGTGGCGCCAACGCTATAGGAGTTGCGGAACATGCCGTGCTTCTGATACTGGCATGCCTGCGGAGTCTCCCGCTACTCGATCGGTCCATTCGTGGGGGCAAGTTCCGGGAGAATATTGGTAGGGAGGACTTACATGAGCTTTACGAGAAGACTGTTGGGATTGTGGGGTTTGGGAACATCGGGAGAAGGGTAGCCAGGCTATGCTACGCCTTTGGCGCTAACATGATCTATTATGACGTGCTGTTTGTTCCTTATGCTCTTAGAGCGGACTTCAAGGCCCGCCCGGTAAGTCTGGATGAACTGTCATCCACATCAGATATCGTCACCCTGCACGTCCCATCCTCTGAGAGTAACAGAGGGATGATACGTTGGACCCAACTTACCAAAATGAAGCCCTCGGCTTACATAATAAATACGAGCCGTGGCGCCATTATTGATCAAGATGATCTGATTCGTGCTCTTAATGAGAAGAAAATCGCGGGTGCGGGTCTGGATGTGTGGGTACCAGAGCCACCCGACCCGAAGAACCCACTTCTTCAAATGCCTAATGTGGTAGCTACGCCGCATGTGGCGGGAGATTCCTGGGAGCGGTGGAAACCGACTTGTGAGACTATATGGAGGAATATGCGGCTGGTTTCGGAGGGTAAAGAGCCGGCGAACAGGATACGCGAATTCTAATTGATGAAGCATTGCTTCAGGTAAGGAGCGAAGGCAGGGCGAATTGACCTTACGGAGTCTTTGTTGAGTTGAAAACGATTACCTCCTCTCCCTCCACGCTAAGAGTAGTCCCCAGTTCCTTGCACTGTGGCTCGATGTAATGAAATACTTCCTGGAATCTTGCATCGGTCCGAGATAGGAATTCAGGCTCTGCCCGCTGATTCGAATAGCAGGGCAAGAACGACACCTTCTGGATACCCTCCTTGCTGGCGACGCATTTGGCCATCATGATATATCGCGCATCTTTAGGGATCGGGTTTCGTTCCCATCCCGGTTCCACCGGTCTCAAGTGACGATGTCGCTCCATGGCAAAATTGGCGAGGCAGTAGAAAATGGCCCGTCCTTTATATATCTCTATGCCCCTGGTCGTAGTGCCGTGATGCCCGACGATGAGGTCTGCTCCGGCGTCAACAGCCCTGTGCCCAACTGTTGGTTGATACATATCAATCGTTCCAGGTGGGCCTGGCCTGCCCCAATGCATTGAAACAACAACAACATCCACCTGACCTCGTAGCTTCCGAACATCTTCTTCCATGGCCAGGACATCATCTTCTTGGGGAATGGTTATTATCTTTGGCGGTATCCCCGGCAGAAACTTTTGGGTCTCGTCGGCCTCGTAATAGGTGGATACATGGATGGGTGCGCAACCCGGCTTTCCTTCCCGCGCCTCAGACTCGACATGCAATAGCAAGTTGTAAGCCAGCAATCCGACCTTAATCCCTTTTGGTTCCAGTATCGCCGGTTTTCTCGCTTCAGCAATGTCCTTGCCGGCTCCGATCACCTGCATACCATTTCTCCGGAAAACCTCTATGGAATCAAGCAGGGCATCGGGGCCATAGTCAAAACAGGCATTGTTGGCGTGAGAGACGACGTTGAATCCTCCAGAAACCAGCGACTTGGCGTTTTCAGGGTCAATCCTTGGGTCCGCGAAATTGTGCAGGTCATGTTTCCGGTATTGGAGACACCCCTTGGTCGTAAAGAGTCTCTCTGCGTTGCACAGGGATACGTCTGCTTCTTTGATCTTTTGTTGAGCCAGTGCGAAAAGAGATTCGACAGGTTCTCCGTATTCCACCCGCCTTGGCGCTATATTCCCCACTGCGTGAATTACAATTGTCTCTTTTGAGCTCGCCTGGTCAGTCACTGCTCCTCCTATTTTCGCTGGTAGTTTGCTTCTTCCCGCGATTCTCAACTTTTCGCGGTGTATCACCCCACGGCAGATGTCCATCTGGAAGGACAAGCAGGCGCAAGGACACGGGGGTGCCCGGGGTAGGGCTGGGCTGCGGCGGCTTCGCTTGTGGGCCCAGAACGGTGGCCCTGGGCGACTCCAACGGGCAGTGTATCATCCCAAACCGACAATGTCAACGTCGTTGTGTTGGTCGGTGGGGGATGGGGGACCTTCTATTCGGACGCTGGGAGCAGGTGGCTGGCCGGGTGGGGCGCAGAGCGGAGCGGCAGGGCATGTCCCTGTCGTGGCCGGTTGACCGACAGGGTTTCGATCCCGACGCGTCGGGACAAGGGGTGTCGCTCCGGATTTTCCAGTCGGCGAGAGTCCGTTCCGAGAGTCCCGACAGGTCGGGACAAGGCGGACTAGGGTTACCGCTGCGGGCCGCTGCGCCCCCCCCCACCGCTCGGCTTCGCGGCGCGGCTACGGGAGGCGGCCAGCTTCTCACTGCTTGCCTGCAACTTCCTCACTGGTGGTGTCCAACTCCCGGTTGGCGTCTCTAACGTCCAGCCCGGGAGGGAACGAATTCCCGGCGCAAGGCGTCTTAATAATCAGGATACCCTGGAATAACCTGGCCGGGGGGATAACGGTCCCCAAACAATGCCGAGGGCAATACTTGACCAGAAAGGTGACAACCGATAGCTGATAGCTGATAGCTGACAGCTGATAGCCGATAGCTCACAGCCCATAAAGGGTTACAATAGCCTGACAAAGAAATCGGACGGCTTTCCATCCCGTGTTAGACCCTGCGTGTGGTAGTGCAGGAAAGCCGGGTAACCCCGGCAATCGGTATGCCCGCGAGGAGGTAAGACACGAACAGAGGACTGGTTATCGCCCTGGTAGTGTTGGTATTGTTGGCGGCGGCTCTATTCTCCGGGTGCCGGCAGGCAGACGCGCCTGATGCGGCGCCGCGCCCGGGGCAGGGGAATGTGGCCGCGCCTCCCGAAACCGCGGTGCCCCTTCCGACGGCGAAGACTCAAGGCGAAACGATAGCGCCCGTTCCAGCCATGGTCGCCGAAGCCATCACCCCTGCGCCTGAGCAACCGCTCCCAGCCCCCGCGTTGCCACCCCCGGAGACGCCCCGTCCGTCTCCGTCGACTCATGGAGTGGCTCCATCGCCCCAGCCGACCGTCGCCCAGTTCCGCGATGATCTGCCCCCTACCATTCCGCAGAGCGGCGTCGGGCCTGCGGCCCCGGCCGTGACGCCCACGCCGCTGCCGCCTATTTTTTCCGACGATGAGTGGCGCCAGATGGCGTTCAAGTACATTTCGGAGACCTCTGGTGTTCCCGTAGATCAGCTCAGCGTGGCGGCGCGCAGCGTGGTGCACCACTTTCCACTGACGAATGTGACGATACGGTCCGGGGTGATACATAACGCCGAAAAGGTGAGCCGGGACCAATTGAAGGTTTGGTCCATCGCCATAGATTCCAACAGGAAGGTCGTTGACCGGCGGGCGGTCATAAAGGCCGAGGAAGCCGGCCGTAAGGCCAAATACGGCAAGCTCGACCCGGCGCTGTACGACCTGATACAGGCCAAGGGCCGGAGGACCTGATAAAAGTGAGCATCAACATCGGCGGGCAGGCGTTTGACGCGCGGCTTGAGGAGCTCTGGCAGACAATAAGAAATAAGTATCCCGAGGCGTTGTTGAACCGGTATGCCCGCCCCTCCGAAAGGACGCCGACCAACCTGTGGATTGAAAAGATAGACCCCGAAGTCCGCAACGGTGAGGCCCGGATCAGGACCGAGATCGAAAGGCCGATCATAGACTATCTGAAAGGTCTTGGGTATGAAGCCTCCCTGGGGATAACCGCCGTCATCCCCAAGAAAATCCTGCCAGAGTTGGAAAAAAGGCCGGACGTAGCCCTGATAAACCCGTACGCCGTCACGGTGCCGGCCCTGAACTATGCGTCCCCCAGTGATAGCGCGCCTACCCAATGGCAGAAAGGCGTCACCGGCCCTGGGAGGGAACGAATCCCCGGCCGGAAGGGTCTTAATGATCAGGAGACCATGGAATAAGCTGGCCGCCGGAGACCTCGATTATGATCTCGAAAAATATGCTGAAAAGCACTTGACACAAAAAAAATGGTTTACAATAGCCTGACGAAGAAATCGGACGGCTTTCCATCCCGTGTTAGACCCTGCGTGTGGTAGTGCAGGAAAGCCGGGTGACCCCGGCAATCGGTATGCCCGCGAGGAGGTAAGACATGAACAGAGGACTGGTTATCCCGTTGGTGGTACTGGCAGTGTTGGCGGCGCTATTCTCTGCCTGCAGGGAGGGGAGTGCGCCTGAGGCGTTGGGTCCCCCGGCGGAGGGGAGTGCGACCGCGCCTCTCGAAACCCCCGCGCCCCTTCCGGCGCCGGAGACTCAACTGCAAACGGTGGCGCCCGTTCCACCGGCGATCGCCGAGGCCATCCCCCCTGCGCCTCAGGAGTCCCTGACCCCCGCGCCGCCACCGCCGGAGACGCCCTGGCCATCTCCAGCGCCCCAGGGCGCGCCGCCATCGCCCGGGCCGACCGTGACCCGATTCCCCGATGATCTGCCGGCTACGATTCCGCAGACCGGCGTCGGGCCTGCGGCCCCGGCCCCTACGCCCACACCTCTGCCGCCAATCTTTTCCGACGAAGAATTCCGGCAGATAGCTTTGAAATACATTTCCGACACCTACGGCGTCGCTGCCACCGAACTCAGGGCCGGGCGAAGCGTGGCAGAGCACTTTCCACTGACCAGTGTTACTATACGTACTGGAACGTTCGACAACACCTTGAGGCCTAACTACAAGAGGGAGGACCACAGAACATGGGTGATTTCGCTGGATTCGAACAAGAAGGTTGTTGACCGTGAGGGCGTCATAAGAGCAGAGGAAGCCGGCCGTAAGGCCAAATACGGCAAGCTCGACCCGACGCTGTACGACCTGATACAGGCCAAGGGTCCCGAGGACCTGATAAAAGTGAGCATCAATATCGGCGGCCCGGCGTTTGACGCGCGGCTTGCGGAGTTCTGGCAGGGAATAAGAAATAAGTATACCGAGGCGTTGTTGAACCGGTATGCCCGCCCCTCCGAAAGGACGCCGACCAACCTGTGGATTGAAAAGATAGACCCCGAAGTCCGCAACGGTGAGGCCCGGATCAGGACCGAGATCGAACGGCCGATCATAGACTATCTGAAAGGTCTTGGGTATGAAGCCTCCCCGGGCATAACCGCCGTCATCCCCAAAAAGATCCTGCCGGAGCTGGAAAAAAGGCCGGACGTAGCCCTGATAAACCCGTACGCCGTCACAGTGGCGACCCTGAACTACGCGTCCCCCAGTGATAGCGCGCCCACCCAGTGGCAGAAAGGCGTCACCGGCACCTGGGAACCGCTGGGGATCGTGGACAACGGATCTATAGACCCGGCGCACCAGTATTTGAACGTCGTAGTCATGAGGCCCGGCCCTCTGAACGACCATCCCGCCCAGGTCGCCGGGGTGGCGGCGAGCCGGCGTCCCTTGTTCCGTGGCATTGCCAAAGACACGATCATCGCCAGCGCTGACTGGACGGATTACAAGGCGGCAACGGACGCCGTGATGTCTGTCGGGGCCTATGTTATTAACTTCAGCGGTGCGCAGGCATTCCACGGTCAGTTCACCGAGGGAGACAGGTACTATGACAAGATCGTCAGATGGGACCGCAGATCGGTAGCGGTGGCCGCCGGCGACAACCCGCCGTCGGTATACGACTTTGTTACATCGCCCGGGCTGGGATACAACACCATATCGGTGGGAGGCTATGATGACCTGGATGGCCTCATGTGGAAGGGTGATAAGATGTGGGACGATGCATTGGGCAGATCTCCTTACAGGGACCCGGAAACGGCGGGCAAGCAGCACGAAAAGCCTGATGTGGCGGCGCCGGCGGCCGGAATATGGTCGTTGAGCAACAGGTCCAGCACCAACCCTCCCTGGGTCATGTACGCAGGGAGTGGGACCAGTCTGGCCGCGCCGGCGGTCACCGGCACTATCGGCCTGATGTTTGCCCGAAGTCTCTCCCTCAAAGACAAACCCGAGGCGGTGAGGGCCGCTATCATGGCCTCGGCCATCCACAACATTCACGGAATCAGCACCTCAAACGGCGACTCGCCGGATGACCAGGACGGCCAGGGCGGGATAAACACAGACGTCGCTGTGAGAATCGCCGAAAAGACGCCGGGATCCGGTTTAGGCTGGGAATTCGCTGATCTGGATATGAATGCCGACTTCACCGGCGGTTGGTGGAACAACAGCATATCTTTCAGCGGGGGTGCGGGGAAGCGAATAAGGGCGGCCATCACCTGGGACTCGGAGGTGGCCCAGGCTTATACGGACACTACGCTCAGCACCAAGCTGTGGCTGTGGGTGTACAAGAATGGGATTCCTTGGAAGAGTTCAGTTTCGACCTTCGATAGCTTTCAGATAATAGACGAATACGCCCCGGAAGATGCTACCTACACCATATACGTGTGGAAACAGGCTTCGACCGAGGAGCAGACACGATAGCCCCGAAGACAAGATCGATATGAACGATGCCCTGTTCATTGCCCAGGTGCTGACAACGCCCCCTTTGCGGAACGACTATTTCGAACTGATAGGAGGCCTGTCGGGGGGCCTCTCGGCCACCACCGGGGGAACGGCGACGCTGGAGGTCGGCTCCTCTGCCGCCCCCGGCGGTTCTCGCGTCCTTATTCCCCTGACCCTGAAGAATATTACCAGCCAGGCCGGGGTCGGCGTCTACGAGATACGCGTGACGTTCGACCCGAAACTCGTTAAGGTCGAGTCCGTGCAGCCCGGCGCCAGGCCCTTCGACCGGCCCCCGGTCTATCGAATCGACAATGGGAACGGCCTGGTAGCCCTCGCCGGCTATCACACGTTCGCCCCCGGCGTCAGGACAGATACGGTAGTAGCGAATCTGGTGGCGACGACCCTGGGGCCGGCTGGCAAAACGGCTGAACTGAAACCCGTGGTCATCACCCTTTCCGATGTCCTGGGGAACGCCGTATCCGCCGGAGCGGTCATCGGGAATTTGACGGCCAGATGACGGCAGGAACGGGTAGGCAGTAGCGAGTAGCCAGTAGTGGGTAGCGAGTAGGGAGCGGTGAGTAGCGACAGGGCTTATCCCCGTCGTGGCCGATTGGCCACTGGGGCTTTGCGACGGGCGCAAGCCGTGCTGCTACCGGTTCCGCACACGGCGGAGGGTTACTGCTGCGGGCGGCGGCCGGGGCCGCGGGGGCGGCCGGGCTTGGGCTCGGGTGGGGGTTCGCTGGAGTAGTAGGGCACGGTGATGGGCGGGGTGAAGATGACCAGGCTGGCGTCGTCCAGGCGGCAGCGCAGCCGCTCGTGCAGGTCGTTGCGGGAGATAATGGTGAAGACGGTGGGCAGCCGGGCGTTATACCGGTAGTTGATGAGCTGGTAGAGTTTCTCCTGGGCCCAGGGCGTGGCGGCGTGGCCGCCCAGGTCGTCCAGGACCAGCAGCGGGGCCTTCTTGAGGTGCTCGAAGAACTCGTCGTAGCTGACTTTGCTTTCGGCGCTGAAGGTGGAACGGAGGTGGTCCAGGAGGTCGGGGACGAACATGAATACCGCGGGTTTGCCCTCGCCGCGGCGGAGGTTGGCGACGGCGGCTGCCAGATGGGTCTTGCCGCAGCCGTGGGGGCCTTCCAGCACCAGCCAGCCGTCCGGTTGCCGGGCGAACTCCCGGGCGTAGACGAAGGCCGTCTCCAGGGTCTGCCGGTCTTCCAGGCGCAGCTCCGTCCTCTTCCACTTGAAGTTGTCGAAGGACATGTTCTTCAGGTGGCCCATCTCGCTGATGTCCCCCAGGGGGGATGGGGCCTTCTCGGCCATGGCGATGACCTGGCTCAGCTTGGGGTCGGCCAGCCGGGTGTTCCAGCGTTCCTCGAGGTCTGCCAGGGGAAGGCTGGTGGTGAAGACCGTAGGCAGGCGGCCGTGGAAACGGTGATTGATGACCTGGTCCAGTTTCTCCCGCGACCAGGGGGTGGCGCTTTGCTGTCCCAGGTCGTCCAGGATCAACAGAGGGGCGTTCTTCACCCTTTCGAAGAGCTCGTCGTAGCTGACGGCGCTGGAGGGGTGAAAGGCGGCCCTCAGGTGGTCCAGGAGATCGGCGACGCCGATGAACACCGCCGGCTGGCCCCGGGCCAGGCGGTAGTTGGCGATGGCGGCGGCCAGGTGGGTCTTGCCGGCGCCGCTGGGGCCGACCAGCACCAGCCAGCCCTCGGGGTTCCCGGCGAAGGCGCGGGCCGCTTGAGCGGCCCGCGCCAGCTTTGCCGCCGCAGGGTCGTTAGCTCCCTCGCCCCCGGGTACCAGGAAATTATCAAAAGTCCGGTCGGCCAGCGGCCCCAGGCCGCTGTAGCGGTGCAGCACGTCCCGGCGGCCATCTTGCAGCGTCCTGAGGGCGCACTCGCACGGCGTCACCCGGCTGTAGTCCGGTTTCCCGCCGGCGGCCACCGGATGAACGAAACCGGCGCCGCGGCAAACTGGACAGGCAGGGTCCTCCGGGAGTGGCGCTTCGCCCGGGGCCACCCCGCTTCCTTTTCTACTTGCGGTCAGAGGAAGCCTTTTCAGGATGTCTCCCAGGCTTTCCATCGCTCTTTCCTTCCGTGGACCAGCGCTCCAGGATGCGGGAAATGTAGCGCCAGTTGCGTTTGTTCAGGGACACCGCCTCGAAGAAGGCGTCTTCGACCCAGGAGGGCGGGTAGCGCCGCTCCGCTTCCTGGAGCTCGTCGGCTATCAGGGGCGTCAGCATCCCGATGTTCTCCTGGTAGAGCTTGAATATGTCCGGGGTTGCCGCGGGCGCCGGGGCGGCCGCGGCACGCCTGGCCGGCAGGGGCCTGCCCAGCCCCAGCCGGCCCCTTTCGATCTGGGCCACGGCTCTCCGGCTGCTTTCGGTGTTCAGGAAGAACAGCTCGTGCCGGTCCCCGTCCCGGTCCACGGCCAGCCGGAGAAACGTCCCCCGGGCGACCGCCCGGGACAGGGCGTGGCGCAGGGCCTCGTCGCCCTGCGCACCGACGCGCCCCAGCCCCCGCAGCAGCGCGGCGTCCGCCAGCAGCTCCCGCAGGGTGACGAACTGCGGGTAGCCCTTCTTCTGGTGGAGGAGCCAGAGGAGGTAAAGGGTGGCCTTGATCTCGGCCGGGTCGTCCACTTCCAGCAGCAGGGTCTTGATCAGGGGGTCGGGCACCGGGGTGAAGAGGACCCCGGCGGGGAAACCGGCCGGTGTCATCGCGGCCGTCCGACGGCGGCTGTCCCGGTGGGGCATGGGGGGTTCATAAGGTTCATAAGGCTTATAAGGTTCAAAGTTAGAAAGTTAGAAGGTTATCGGGTTATTGGGTTATTGAGTTCACTCTTGTCCAAAATAGGTTTTTGGTCACGTGGTAAAGAGAGACCCTTCGGAGTAATATGGTGAAAATACAACTTATCGCCAACTACACCGAAGGAGTCTCAATCATGAAGTTTACCACAAATCTCTTTGGCCAGATT
>JACQUA010000260.1 GCA_016210565.1 Chloroflexota bacterium | reverse complement strand
TGAGCCGGCCGCCAATTCTTTCCTTTCGCACCAGCTTCATCACCGGCTGGAAGAGGTTCTTATACAGTCTCAGATCAGGGCCCAAATCGCAGATTTCGCGGTGTCCACTACCTGGAAGTGGTGGGGCCGGGCGCGCAACCGGCGATTGTTATTGGCACCCTCATCCCGGGTCCGGTGGCCGGGGATGTGGTGGATATAGACATAGTCAAGAATGTTTCTGAGCAGGGTGGCGCCTTCGATGTCTGCCCCTATTGCGGGGAGGAGCTCAAGCTGCCCAAACCACCGAAATTCTGTCCCTATTGCCGCGAGAAGCTGGCAACCGAGGGGTAGGGTGTAGAGGTTCGGGCTCGATCTCGGCAACGTATGGGCTCAGGGCTGATGGCCAGATGGCTCTTCGGGTATCCGGTAGTCCTTGTCCCCGGCTATGAACCGCTTGACATCACAATGGACGGTTTCACCAGTAGCCTGCCCCTGGAATAGGTCGCGCTGCGCCAGGTGGGGCACGGAGGTTTGCGGCACGGGCGGGCGAACACACGGGTTCGCCCCTGCGGGGTTTTGGGCCGTTGCAAAAGTTCAGCGCTCACAGGCGGGACGCCTGTGGCACCGGGTCGGCCCACCCCCGCAGGCTGAAGACCTGCCCTCACAGGCGGGACGCCCGTGCCACCGTTTATGGGGCGGGGAGGGTGAAGAAGAAGGTGGCGCCTTTGCCGGGCTGGCTGGTCGCCCAGACCTTGCCGCCCATGCCCTCGACCAGTTGTTTGACGATGGTGAGGCCGATGCCGGAGCCGCCGGTGGCGTGGGTGCGGGAAGGGTCGGCGCGGTAAAAACGCTCGAAAATATGCGGCAGGTCCTTTTCCGGTATGCCCGGCCCGGTGTCGCTCACGGAAAACAGCACGGCCCCGGCCCCGTCCGGGCTGAGCTTAATGTCAATCCTTCCTCCTTCGGGGGTATAGCGCAGGGCGTTATCCAGGAGGTTGCGGAGAATCTGCGCCAGGCGGTCGGCGTCGGCCCGGACAGGGGGGAAAGGAGTCGTGAGTCGTGAGTCGGGAGTCGTGAGTCCCCCGCCCCGTCCCAGTGAGTCGGCAGTCGGCGGCCGATGGTCGATGGCCGGTGGTCCAGGGGGAGGGGGAATCTTGGATCTTGAACTTGTAATCTGCAATCGGCTGTCGGCTGTCGGGGGTCGGGTGTCGGCTGTCGGCTGTTGGCTGTCGGCAGGCTGGTTTTCGACCTTAACGTTTAGCGAAACGTGCTTCGAAGCGGCGGCGGTCTCGAATGCGGCCGCTACCCGGCGCGTTACCTCGGCGGCATCGACCGGCGCCAGGTGGAACTCCAGTTGCCCGGCTTCGGCCAGGCTCAAGGTGCGAAGGTCGGCTACCAGGCGGGAGAGGCGCGTCACTTCCTCGTGCAACGCCGCGAGTTTGGCGGGGGAGGCTTCGACCACCCCGTCCTGCATGGCTTCCAGCTCCGCCTGGAGCACCGCCAGGGGGGTGCGTAGCTCGTGGGCGATATCAGCGATCATGTTGCGCCGGAGCTCCTCGTTCCTGGCCAGGGTTTCGGCCATGGTGTTGAAGGCCCGGGACACTTCCCCCACCTCGTCGCGGGAGGAGATAGCCACGCGCTGCTTGCGGTTGCCGGCGGCCAGTTGCCTGGTGGCCAGGGTGAGCTGCCGGAGGGGCAGCACGATTTGCCGGGCCAGCAGAGCGCCTATCGCCAGTCCCAGGCCCACCGCGGCCAGGCCGGCCCAGCGGAGGGAACCCTGGAGGTTGCCGAGGAACTGCTGTTCGGCTTCACCCAGGGCGTCCATCATTCCCATGCCGCCGCCCCCCATCATGCCGCCCATCATGCCCTGCATGCGTCCGGTATGTTCCAGGTACGACGTGAACTCGGTGCTGGTGGCCCGGTTGACCAAGATGGACAGGACGACCACGCTCAGAATGGCGACGGCGACGAAACCGACGATTATCTTAAGGGTCAGACTGTGGAGAGAAAACACGTTGCTCCTCAGGGACAAGGGGAATGCGATTTAACCACGAATAAACACGAATAGACACGAAACCGGGAAAACCGGAAATTACAAGTACCAAATTCCAAACTCCAAAGGGTAGTCGAATTCTTCGTGTCCATTAGTGTTCATTCGTGGTTTCGCAGTTGGTGGCTCGCAGGCACGGTGGCCTGCGGTACCGGGTTGTGTTCATTCGTGGTTTCGCAGTTGGTGGCTCGCAGGCACGGTGGCCTGCGGTACCGGGTTGTGTTCATTCGAAGTTTCGCGGTTCGTGGCTCGCAGGCACGGTGGCCTGCGGTACCGGGT
>JACQUA010000269.1 GCA_016210565.1 Chloroflexota bacterium | reverse complement strand
GTGGGGGAAGGCGTGGCGGTGGGGACCGGGGTTGGGGCAGGACCGGAAGAGGCCGGCGCCACGAACATTGTGTTGCGGACAGGATTGAAGTTGGTCATATAATCGTTTGTGGAAGACCCGCCGGTCACGAAAACGCCGTGGTTTTGCGTCAGGGTCATCCCGGAAGCGATGGCATAGTATCCTGGAGGCATGGTATAGTTGCTGGCAGCCAGGGACCGGGGGGTAGAAGAAGATGAGGCGGGGTTTGCCGCAGGCACAAAGAGCTGGCCGGTGGGAGTATCAACCGTATACAGCTTCAACTGCCACGGGTCGGTGCCCGGCACCACCCCCAGGAGATAGGCCTTGCCCCGGGCCACGTCGACCACGGGGTCGAACAAGCTGATCTCGCCGGAAGTCGGCAGGGTGGGAGATGTAACGAACCTGGCGGTCTGTTTACTATTCGGGTCGAAGGTAAACAGGGCATACTCCGTGACCAGGGGACCGGGCTTGTAAGCCAGTAGCAAATAGCGCCCATCTGCCATCTGCCTGTTCTCAACGGGGCCGTACGACCAGACGCCATAGACATACCAGCCTGTTTCACCGGTGAAGAGGTTATCCCGCAGTACGGTGAAAGCGTTGGTCGCTGGATCATACAGTTCAGCGTGTTCCCGGTTGGGACTGCCATAGGTTCCCTGGCCGCCCAGGACCACGGCTTTCCCATCCGCGGTGGGTAACACCACCGCGTGGGTCCTGGTATAGTTCAGGGCGCCGGTGGCGCTGAAGGTCCCGGATGGCGGGTCGTAGAGGTCGGCGTAGGTTGTGCTGCCCGCATCGTACCAGCCGCCCACCACCAGGACTTTGCCGCCGGTCAGGGTGGCCGCCATGTTGTTGGTCCTGGCGCGGGTCATGCTGCCGGTAGGGGCAAAAGTGTTGGTAGCGGGATCAAAGATTTCGGCCGAGTCGTATCCCGGCGCGACGCCCAGGTCTGCAGCGCCGCCGGCTACGAGATACCGTCCGTTTTGCAGTCTGGCTATAGCGCCCGAGTCATGGGTGGCATTCATGCCTAAGGTTGTGAAGACGCTCCCTGGAGACCAGACCTCGGCGCTGCTGAGCGAGGTGAAGCCGGTGCCGTGCCCTCCGATGACCAGCACCCGGCCATCGGGCAGCATCACGCTCGAGTGGCCCATCCGGGGGATATTCATCAATGGACCCGCGAAGAAGTCGGCCCCGGGGCCCGGGGTAGGGGTGGCGGTCGGGGCCGGGGTGGGCGAGGCGGTCGCCGACGGCGATGGCGAAGGCGACGGGCTTGCAGACGGTACAGGCGAGGGTGATGGGCTTGCCGATGGCGATGGCGAAGGCGACGGGCTTGCAGACGGTGCAGGCGAGGGTGATGGACTCGCCGATGGCGAAGGCGAAGGCGACGGGCTTGCAGACGGTGCAGGCGAGGGTGATGGACTCGCCGATGGCGAAGGCGATGGACTCGCAGAAGGCGCCGGTGATGGTGAAGGTGATGGAGATGGCGATGGCGATGGCGATGGCGACGGACTGGGTGATGGTGAAGGAGATGGACTGGCTGAAGGAGACGGAGATGGAGACACCGAAGGAACCGGCGTTGGGGTTGGCGGCGGGCCTACTTGGAGAAGGCTGTACACGGAATCAAAGTAGCCATCGTTGTCAAAACCGGTGTTCCTGACTGCTTTGAGGGTGATGGTTATTCTGCGCGTGGTTGCCGGCAACGTCCTCTGGTCGAAATACTCTACCCAGGAAACACCGAAGCGGGGTCCGCCGGAGTAGCTTTCCAGCGTTTGCCCCGCTGCGTTCTTGTAGTCGATCAAAAGCCATGCCTGGTCGCCGTCACCCCAGGAGCTAAGCCAGGCCCCGGTCCTCGTCGTAACCCGCCCCGCGTCGATTTCAGCGGCGTAGGGCGTCAGGTCGACGTCCTGAGAGGCGGTGGACTCTGAGGCGCTGCCTCCCCAGAAGAACCAGTTCCCGTCGTTGGGGGCAATGTCCCACCAACCACTCGCCGCCACGGCGAAACTGCCGGTGGTGGCCCATCCGGATGTATTGCCCAATTCCGCGCCGGGATTGATAAGTCCAAGCGAGGTCCACGACGGCGATGGGGTTGGCGTGGGAGTTGGAGAAGAAGCCGGCGATGGCGAAGGAGAAGGCGACGGAGTTGGAGAAGGAGTCGGCGATGGTGAGGGAGCGGGCGTTGGCGACGGTGACGGACTTGGTGAAGGCGATGCCGTGGGCGAAGGCGATGGACTCGGGGAAGGGGAGGCAGTCGGTAAAGGGCTGGGGGAGGGCGAAGGCGGCGGAGATGGAGTTAGCGTTGGCGGAGGGAAAGTCGGATTGGGAAAACCTGCCTCGCCGGCCGGCGTGTCTATGTAAGTATTGTTCCCCCCTAACGCGAGGTATACCGACCTGTCATTACCGCCATAGGGCGCCCACTGCCAGTAGAAGAAGAAATAGCCGCCGGCAGACACCGTAAAGCTGGACGCCGGAATTGCCAGGTCAACAGAACTAACTCCCGGAGCAGCCAGATCGAAATGCTGAAAGCCCTTGGACTGCATATTCCAACCGGTGTTGGCGTCCAGAGCGCCGATGCCGAAATCAATGCCGCCGCCGGCCTGGGGCTGATAAAAGCTTACACGTCCCGTCCAGGTACCGGCAGGAAAGTAGCTATCGGCTGCAGCCGCTGTGTCTGTGACCCACTGGGAGCCCCAGGTGTATTGTTCTTGCGTAGCTTCCGGCGTGCCGGCAGTGCGGGTTAGATACCAGGAGGAGCCGGTTATCGGAGGAAGATACCAGCGTGTCGACCCCGCAGCGCCAGCGATGGGTGGGGTGTGAAGGGTGGGGAGAAGCAGGACTGCGATGAGGAGACAGGGGACCAGGAGCCGCAGAGTGGCTCTGGCGTACTTGACAAGACTGTGACGTTTCACTGGCAAGTCCTTTGGCATCGAAGCCAGATGCGTTCACCGGATGTGCTTGCCCAATTGGAGGGGGCTGCAAGACCGTAACGAGAACTAACGAATTCCCGGTCAGTATACCACTTCGCCTGCGAGTGTCAAGGCGTGGTTTCTCTTACGTGATTTCTCTTGCGTGCAACTCAGGCAGTGCAGACCCCGTAGCGACAGGGCTTGTCCCTGTCGGGCCTGGTAGACCGCCCTGGCACCCAGCAACCGCGCACCCGTAAAGGGTGCGGCTACGGCTTTCGACACCCGCTCCGCTTTGCGGAAGTCCGCGCCGTGGACGGGGGGGGGCGTCGCTGCGGTCTTCCGGCTTCTGAGTTGCATCGAACGGAGCATGTTGCGGAATAGGAAGGGTTGACATCTCCTGCCGCCGGATACTATCATTGGGCCAGCAGAGAACGCGTGATGCGTCGCTCTCTCGCGATGGGTTAACATGACGAAAGGAAGCAGGATATGTTGAAGAGACTGTTGAGCTGGTCAGTGCTATTCCTTCTTGCCGGGCCGGTGTTCGCTGGCTGTGTGCAGGGGGTGGAACCAACGCCCGCCGCCAGATCGGAGAAACCCGCCGCCGGCCCCGCCGGTCCTGCGGCGAAGGCAGGATGGGAGCAGGAATGGCAGGCAGCCCTGGCGGAAGCCAGAAAGGAGGGGGTTGTTTCCGTTTACGCCCTGTGGGGACCGGCTACGCGGACGGCCCTGGCGCAGGGGTTCAAGGAAAGGTACGGGATCAACGTGGAGTTCCTGCCCTTCGCCAGGGGCGCCGAAATCGCGGCCCGGGCCCAGGGAGAAAAGAATGCGGGTGTCTATATGGCGGATATGTTTGGCGCCGGCGGTCCCACCCTGATAACCACGATCAAACCCATGGGGCTCCTCGGCCCCATCGAGCCGCTGTTGCTCTTGCCTGAGGTCAAAGACCCGAACTTCTGGAGCGGCGGCAAGCTACCCTTTTTCGACCAGGACAAACTCGGGTTCGGCATGATCGCCGCGATACAGCGGTATATCATGTACAACACGGACCAGGTGAAAAAAGGGGAGATCACCACCTACAAGGACCTTCTGAAACCACAGTATAAGGGCAAGGTCACCATGAGCGATCCCCGGGTGACCGGGACCGGCAATGCCGTCATGAGCCATCTGGCGGTGCAGCTCTGGAGCGTCGAGGAGGCGAAGGACTTCTTGAGGCAACTGATCAAGCAGCAGGAGGTGGTCATACAACGCGACAACCGGCTCAACGTGGAGTCGGTGGCCCGGGGGAAATATGCCATCGGCCTGGCGCCTCATACCGACTCCCTGACGGAGTTCATCAAGCTGGGCGCCCCGGTTGACGTGGTCTTTGTCAAGGAGGGTGCCTATGTGTCGCCGGGCGCCGGGGGCATCGCCCTGCCTGTCCGGTTCGCCCATCCCAATGCTGCCAGAGTCTTCCTGAACTGGCTGTTGAGCAAAGAAGGCCAGGCCGTATTCGCCCAGAGCTTCGGATTCCCCAGCCTCCGCGCCGATGTGCCGCTGGAAGGGATTAACCCGATTTTCCTGGCCCAGCCGGGGGAGAAACTCTTCCTGCAGACAGAGGAGTACATGGTCTGGCAGGAGAAGATGCTGACGATCGCCGGCGAGGTTGTCCAGGAAACGATGAGGTGAGCCACAGGCGGGGACGCCTGTGCTACTTGTAACGACACCCCTTGTCCGCCTTGCGGACTCTCGCGAAGCGGATCGGGTGTCGAAGCTGTGTAGGGTGGGTTAAGCACAGCGGGGTAACGGGGAAGCCGGGTGGATGTGCGAACCCATCGGGAGGACGAAATACCAAATTCCAAACACCAAGTTCCAAACAAATCTCAAACTCAAATGTTCGAATGCCAAAGAGGGTTGGCCGCCCGTTTTGATATTGAGACTTGAATCGTCGGAATTTGCTCAGAAAATGTCATTGCGAGCGAAGCGAAGCAATCTCCTAGTTGGCTGGCCATCCGGGAGATTGCCGCGCTTCGCTCGCAATGACAGTCTGTTTTCATCCTTCATGGTGCCCGCTGCAAGCGGGCATGGGGGATTGTTTGGGATTTGGAAGTTGGTTAATGGAATGTGCCTGGAAGGGTGGGTTCGCGTCCCGATTGCATCGGGACGCTTAACCCATCCTACACGGCCTAAAATCCCCCTTGGTATCCCTTTTTCAAAGGGGGAGATGGGGTTATTCTTTCAGCCTCCGGGTCCAGGTCACCAGGGCCTGGAGCAGCTTTCCTATCATTTCCCTGGTCTTCTGGTCGGTCAGCCGCCCCTTCTCATCTATCTTCTGCGGGGCAAAGGTGACCATGACCTCCGGCTGGTTGACGGGATACATGTTGAGGAAGACGCATGACTGCCGCAGGTGGTACTGGGCGCGGCCACCTCCCAGCATTCCTATGGAAGCGCTCATTATGCCCAGGGGTTTTCCTTCGAAGGCGTTGTCCCCATAGGGCCGGGACGCCCAGTCGATGGCGTTTTTCAGGACGCCCGGCATCGAGTAGTTGTATTCAGGGGTGGCGATTAAGATGGCGCCGGCCGCCTTGATTTTCTGTTTGAACTCCTTCACCCGCTCCGGAGGGTTCGCCTCCAGGTCCTGGTTGAATGGCGGTATCCCATCGAGGTCGAAGACCTCGATGGCAGCGTCATCGGGGAGCAGTTCCGCCGCGGCGTTCAATATGGCCTTGTTGTACGAGTTTTTTCGGAGACTGCCGGCAAATCCGAAAATGCTCACTTCTTTGTCCATGTTGCCTCCTCGATCGTGGAAGTCTGACCAGAATAATGCGCCCGGGCCGGACCGCGGGCAACCGAGGGCGTCAGCCAGCGCCGTCCAACCGGGTCTATTTTACAGGACTTCCGGGAATTCTGCATTCGCCGGCTCCCGGTTTGCCCGTGCGGGCGCCGCGCCAGGCCCCTTGACCGGCATGTTCCCGGGGTCGTACAATCAGCTAAGATACGGTAAGATTAATCACTGCGTTTTTGGTCGTTAATGAGGTTTCAGGAGGCAAGCATGATAGTCCGGATCAGTTTCATCCACACCGACGCCCAGAAATACGAGGAAGGGAAGAAGATATGGGACAAGGAGCTGGCCCCGCTTTTGAAGAAGCAAAAGGGGTTTCTCAAGGCCTACCGCGCTGATGCCCGCGATGAACCGGGTGGGGTGGTCATCCAGTTCTGGGACACCAGGGAGGCCGAGGAGGTCTGGCGCTCCAGCCTCGAATCCAGGGAAGTGGCGCGAAAGCTCAAGCCGCTGGCGCCTGAGCTGCCGATAGACCGCGACTTCGTAGTGAAGAACCAGGTCTAGGCGATTCGAAGATTCAAAGATTGAAGATTCGAAGATTCCCGACCCCGGATGGGTGGCTCTGATTCGCCGGCGAAGAAATTCGAAACCCGAACGACGAAGTCAGGCTGTTTTGACATTCGAGTTTGGAGCATTGATTCGTCATTCGAATTTCGTCATTCGTCATTTTGGTTGCCCTCGTCCGGGATAGGTATTCATACTTATACCACTGGCCTGAGATTGGTGGAATAATGATGGGAGAGGTTTGCGACAGAACAGAGGAGGCCGTTTCTGACCAATGGAGGAGCCAGTATGGAGACCTACGATGTCATCGTCATCGGGGGAGGGAGTGGGGCCAGCGTGGCGGAGCAGGCGGTTGACCGGCGCTTGAAAGTTGCCGTGGTGGACCGCGGGCCGGCGGGAGGCACCTGCCTCAACCTGGGGTGCATACCGTCGAAGATGCTCATATACGCGGCAGACCGCGTAGTGGAAATCCAGGAGGCGGCAAAGCTGGGCATCGCGGCCGGTGTGACGAAGGTGGATTTTCGCGCCATCATGGAGCGGATGCGGAAAAACATCGACCCAACGCGGGAAGAAATCAGGCAGTGGCGGCTGGGTTCGAAGAATCCCCGTTTCTATGAGGGTCAGGGGCGCTTCACCGGGGACTACAGCATCGAGGTCAACGGGGAAAGACTGACCGCCCGGCAGGTATTCATCGCCTCAGGTTCCCGCCCGCTGACGCCTCCCCTGAAAGGGCTGGATAGCGTCCCCTACCTGACCAACGAAACCGTGCTCCAGTTGGCAGAAAGACCCGAAAGCCTGATCATCATCGGCGGGGGCTACATCGCCGTGGAATACGGGCATTTCTTTGCGGCGATGGGCAGCCGGGTGACCATGCTGGAAATGGCGGACCGCCTGGTGACGGCGGAGGAACCCGAGCTATCGGACCTGCTGAAAAAGGCGCTTGGCAAAAGACTGGAAATTCATACCGGAGTTGAAGCCCTCAGCGTTGCCAGGCAGAAGGATGGGGTAACGGTGACGGTCAGGGACCGCAAGTCCGGACAGCAGCAGGATTTCACTGCCGCGGCCCTGATGATGGCCGTGGGCCGGAGGTCCAATGCCGACACCCTGAATGTGGACAAGGCTGGGGTGGAACTCGACAAGAGAGGGTTTGTCCGGGTAGACGAGTACCTGGAAACGACCAGGAAAAACATCTGGGCCATCGGCGATGCCAACGGGCAGCAGATGTTCACCCATGTCGCCAACCGCGAAGCCATGGTGGCGGCGCACAACGCGTTCGAGAAGTCCAGGATGAAGATGGACTACGGCGCCGCCCCCCATGCGGTCTTTTCCCATCCGCAAATTGCGTCGGTGGGACTTACCCAGGAGGCTGCGGCCAAATACCACGAGATACTGGTAGGGCGGACAACGTATTCCGACACCGCCAAAGGCGAGGCCATGATGGAGAGTGAGGGCTTTGCCAAGGCGATAGTGGAAAAGGGCAGCGGCAAGATACTCGGCTTTCATATCATCGGGCCTTACGCCCCGGAGCTTATCCAGGAAGTGACCAATGCCATGGCCTCGGGCGGACATATTAAGGATATTTACGCAGGAATCCATATCCACCCGGCCCTCTCCGAGCTGATACCGGATACCATCGGCAGTCTGGAGGAACCCGGCCCGTAGTGGCACGCTGCCGCGTGCCCACCCCCGTACCGGCAAGTTGCACGCGCCCCCGTGGCGGCCCGTGTGTACGCCAGCCCGTTGGACGGACGCCGCGCGCAGGCAGGGACGCACTGCGCCACCCTGTGTGTCCGCCCCTACGGCATCCGGGAGACAAGTCCCCGCTTGTGCAGTTCGGCTTCGAACAGCTTATCGATTTCCGGATCCTGGTCCGGATACTCGATCTGATCGCCGCCGGTCTTAACGTCCTCGTCCGTCTTGTAAGCTTTGCCCATGGGGTGCTTGCGGCTGTTCCACCGCAGGGCGAGATACCGGGCGGGTGTTGGACCAACATTGAAATGCTGGTGAAACCAGCGGTTCGGAGGCACGAACATGCTTCCGGCGCGCCAGGGGACCTTGATCCTGGGCTGGCCATCAGCCCACATCAATGAGAAGCCCTCGCCGCTGAGCAGCACAACATGCGCGGCGGGACCATGACGGTGCGCTTTCTTGTAGGTACCCACGGGGAACTCGGCTATGTGGGCGCACATGGTATTGTCCGATAGCTCCAGCATGATGGTCTGGCCGCCGGCGCCCCGGTCTTTCCGGTCGCACAATTTCATATTCCTGACATCGGCGACGAAATTGCTTTCCCATATTCCGCCCGGGTGCAGCTTGCCCTTCGACGCACTGAAGTAGTCAGCCTCCCCGGGGTAGCGCCGGGTAAACGCAAAATCGTTGCCGAAAATGAAGTCCTCGTCATGGATCAAGTTCAACATCAGGGGGGCGCTGGTGACGGCCAGGTATCTTACCGGACGGTCGCCCTGTCCATTGAAATGCTGATGCCAGACATTGAGGGGAGGGGCGAACAGGCTCCCGGCCTGCCACTCGAATGTCTGTTTTTCCTTGCCGTTCCACCAGAGGGTGGTGGCCCCGCTGCCGCTCAGAACATATATCATCTCCTCGAAAAGATGCCTCTGCGGCTTCAGGTTGCCGCCCGGGGGTATTTCGCAGACATAGGAATCAGCCATGCCCTCGGCGCCTTCCAGGATGACAAAACACCCCTTCCCTCCCTTTTTCGCCCAGGCTTTGACTTCGACGCTGTTCAGGTCTTCCACGGCATAACCCGCCTTCACCGGAATTCCCTGGGCTGCCACCCATTTGTCGTAGAAGGTTTCTGTGCCCCACACTGAACTTCTGAGGCTATCGGTGGTTGTCAATTGCTGCCTCCTGACCCGAAATACAGCCGAAACCAAATGACGAATGACGAAATTCGAATGACGAATCAATTAACCATCCCGAAGAGTCGGGACCATCAAGGATGAAAACGGCGTGCGCTGTCATTCTGAGCGAAGCGAGCGCAGCGAGCGTAGTCGAAGAATCCTTCGCTCTGCTCAGGACAAGTTCTTTCGGGGCAGGGCGCGGGACGAAAGACCCTTCGACTGCCCCTTCGCTTCGCTCAGGGTGACAGCCTATTTTCAGAGCAAACTCAAAATCGGAATGTTCCAATACCAAAACAGAGTCAACGGTTTCCCACTTCCGACTTCTCACCGCCCACCTCCCGGTCGGTGGGTTGGCACGGCCGCCCCGATTCCAAGCACTACCGCCGGCCTTAACCCACCCTACATGGCTGGCCGGGGGGTATTCTGCGGGGCAGGCGCCAAACGCACTATTGCCTGGGGGTTTCCGACGTGGGCCGGTAGTGGGCTTTCATGCGCTTCCTCAACGCGATGATGTCGGCGACGATCTGTTCGTCGGACCGGTACCTGGACATATCGAATTTCTCGTTGTGGACTATGTCGCTCAATTTGCGGCGCCATGCCCCGTGCGGGGTGTAATCGGGATAACCGACCGGAACAACCTGGGGTACTTTGTAAATCTGGGGAATCCCCAGCAGTTGTTTCAGGCCGGCTTCGAAATGGACCGTCGTGGTGGCCCATTGAGTGCCGAGACCAAGGGAAGCCGCTGCCAGATGAATCATCATCGTGGCGTTGGCGATGTTCATGTGAAAGGTCTCCCTCTCCCCGCCGACAAATTGCGCCGCCATCACCGTGGCCTGAAGGGTCCGGGGATCGCCGCATATCACGATAATTACCGGAGCGTCTTTGAACAGGGGGACGCCCTCGTCCACGGCGCCGGTGATCGGCTGCCTGATTTCTTCGATGCGGGTCCGCTCGATGACATCGACGAATCGCCGGTGCGCCTTATACAACTCATAGATCTTGGCCCTGGTGTCCTTGTCCTTCACCACGACGAATTCCCATGGCTGACCGTTGGCCCCGGACATGGCCCAGCGGGCTACCTCCAGTATCTTCTCGACGTGCCCGTCGGGGATGGGATCGGGTTTGAACACCCGGATGCTCCTCCGCCTCCTGGCGATTTCCAGCAGTTTGTCATAGTCTGAATCCATTGGTCCCTCCTTTATGATCGTTGTTTTGGGTAGCACGGGCATCTTGCCCGTGACAATTAGCCTGTCACCCTGAGCCGGAGACCCGAGCGAAGCGAAGGGGCAGGCATCCCGACTCGTCGCATTCGTCCCCGCCCCGGAAGGATTCTTCGACTACGCTCGCTGCGCTCGCTTCGCTCAGAATGACATTTTCATTTTTGATGGTGCGCCACCGGCGCATGGGTGATCGCTACGAAATGATTGCCCCGCTGCGAATTCTTTCAACAGCCTTCCGGGCCTGGATTTCCGCGATTTCCTCCGGAGTCCCCACGAAGATGGCGCGGGCGGCGCAGGTATGCTCACAGGCGGTCTTCTTGCCCTCTCTGAGCCTGTCGATGCAAAGGTCGCATTTCAACATCTTACCCCTACCATCAAAAGTAGGAGCGCCATAAGGACAGACCCAGATACAGGCCCGGCACCCGATGCACTTCTCGTCGTCAACCAGCGTAACGCCGCTGGCAGTGTCCTTATAGATAGCAGAAGTGGGACACACTTTGATGCAGGGCGCTTCGGCGCAGTGCATGCAGGCTATACCAATGAAAGCCTGGTAGACGCGGTCGTCACGTATCTCCGGTCCGGTCGGGTAGACATTCAGCAGATTCCGGCTGGTCGGGATGATATGCGATGCTTCGGGACGGGCATTGGACATGTGTTTGACATTGCAGGCCACTATGCAGGCCTTACAGTTGACGCACAGGTCCATATCGCGGAAGACTGCCTTACGCGTTATCATTGGTTTTCTCCACTTTGTATATTTTGCAAAGCAGGGACCTCATGTTGATTGAACCAGCCGCGGGGTCGTAGTCTCCCTCATCGGCGGTGAGAACGTTGGCGTTGCTTTCCAGGAATCCGTGTTCCGGCCCCGGTTTCTCCGGGTAAGACCACGAGCTCTGGACAACGACCAGACGCGGGTCCATACCCGCAAACAGATTCGCCACCTGCTTTATCCTCCCCCTGGGGGACTCTATCCAGACCCAGTCTCCCTCCGCTATGCCATGCTTGCCGGCAGTTTCGGGATGGATTTGCACCCGCGGCAGAGGCTGAAACTGCCTTACCCAGGGCAGATTGGTATACTGGGAGTGGAAGTAGAAGGGAATGCGCCCGCCGGTATTCAAGATGTAAGGGTATTCCCTGGCGAGCTCAGGGTTGGAGTAGGGCGTCTCACTGGGCTCGACATAGCTGGGCAAGGGGTCATATCCCAGCTTGGCCAGCAGGGGCGAGTACAGCTCAACTTTCTTGGTCGGTGTTGCGAACCCGCCCCCTTTGTTGTAGTAATCGGTCTTGTACTTGTAGTACTGCTGGTCTTTTCCGGTCTTGGCAATGATGCCAATCTCCTTGAACTCTTTCCACTTTATGTTGGCGCCTTTGAGCTGATAGTCCAGCATTTCCTCCACATTGTTGAACCAGTGTTGGGGAACAACCCTGCGCCCGATCTCATTGATTATCCACGAAGACGACCTGGCCTCCCCCCTGGGCGACACCGCCCGGTTCACCGCAGCGTTGTAAAAACGGGCATGCACATCCCATATGTCGTCATCTTCCAGCCAGTGGCAAACCGGCAAGACCATATCAGCGATTTCGGCCAGCGGAGACATGTACTGTTCCGCCACGACCATGTATTCAATCTTCAGCATGGCCTCATACACGTGCCTCGAATTCGCCATGCTGAACAGCGGATTCCCTCCGTGCTGGTACAACATCTTTATGATGGAAGTGCCTTCCCTGAGCTGCTTCAAAACGGTGTCGGGGTGGCAGCGACCGGAGGGAAGGCGGTGTTTATCAGAGCCGATGGCGTTCCTGAGGTTCTCTTTGGGGGGCATCACTTCAAAGCCGAACTCCTCCAGACCACCGCGGATGCTCGGCACCCAGTCAACCATGCCGCCCGGCCTTTCCACATTCCCCGTTATGGCGATGAGGCTCAGTATTGCCTGGAGATTAGAGGTGGTGTTTCTGGTTGCCACCAGCGGTTCGCCAATCTGGATGGCAGCGGGTGACTCCAGAGCAATCATCCGCGCCGCCCTCACGATCTTTTCTTTAGGGACCCAGGTGATTTCGGCTGCTTTCTCCGGAGGGTAGTCCTGGACGCGGGCCGCGAGCTTGTCGAACCCCAGGGTCCAGTTGGAGACAAACTCCTTGTCGTATATCCCCTCGTTAATGATTATGTTCAGCATGGCCAGCGCCAGGGCGGCGTCGGTCCCGGGCCTGACGGGCAGCCAGAGATTCGCCCGGTGCGCCAGGGCGGTTGCCCGCGGGTCTATCAGTATGAAATTCTTGCTGTGTTTTAGCGCTTCGAGAAACCAGACCGCCATTTCGCCGTCGGCATTGTTGGTCTCTGTCTGCCTCCCCCAGGACACGATCGTCCTGGGCCATTCGCCGCCCCACCCGTGGAAGTCGCAGTACAGCTTCTGAGACACGCCGAACATGAATCTCGACATCTGCAAGAGGGGGACAAAACATATGTACCCCGGGCTCAGGAGGTGCCCGGTGCCGATGGAATTGACCAGCCGCGTGGTGTAGTGGTTATATCCCCGCCCCGTCCCCTGGCCGACGCACACCGAATTGGCGCCGCCCTTCGCGATGTACTCTTTCATCCGGACGGTGAGGGTCTCGAGCGCCTCCTCCCAGCTTATTCTCTCCCACTTACCTTCGCCGCGGGCGCCGGCCCGCTTCCGGGGATAGACCAGCCGGTCCGGGTGATTGAGGCTCTGTATCTGGGACAACCCCTTGGCGCACATGGCGCCCTTCGTCGGCGCATCGGGGTTTCCTTCCATATAAGTGATAACGCCATTCTCCACCGTCACCAGGACACTGCAGCTACCGTGACAGCTCTTACACTGGGTCCGTACGATTGTTTTGCCGTCCATAGTATTCTCCTGATTTCTGGATCTAGCGGCTCAGTCGGTCATTGCGAGCCCCGACGAGGTCGGGGCGAAGCAATCCCATGGACTTGTCCGACCAAACGGGAGATTGCTTCGCTTCGCTCGCAATGACAGTCCATTTTCACCCTTCACGTCGCCCCCCAATATCGTTGACCAGTTCAGCGATATCCATGACTTTGATCGATTCCTCAACTCCCTTGGCCTTGATGGCATCGTCAAACATCTGGAGGCAAAAAGGGCAGGCGGTGACTACCGTCCGGGCTTTAGTTTCTATGGCGCGCCCGATGCGCAGCTCGCTGATTCTCCTGCCAATGCCCTCCTCCAGCCACATCCGGCCACCTCCGCCGCCACAGCAAAAGCTTCTCTGGCGGTTCTGCTCCATTTCAACAAGTGTGATACCGGGCAAATTACTCAAAATCTGCCTTGGCGGGTCATAAACACCGTTGTATCTTCCCAAATAGCAGGGGTCGTGATAGGTCACTGATTGGGACTCGCCTTCGGTACCGGATGTCATTCTGAGGGCATGCGTTGTCATTCTGAGCGCATGCGTTGTCATTCTGAGCGCAGTCGAAGAATCCTTCGCTACGCTCAGGACAGGTTCTTTCGGGGCAGCCTCCGGTTCTCGCAGCAAGTCAGCAATGAGCTGAGTATGGTGAACAACCTCAAACTCCCCACCAAACCGGGGGTATTCGTTCTTCAGCGTATTGTAGCAGTGGGGACAGGCGGTGACTATCTTCCTGACGTTGTATCGTTGCAGCAGCTTCACATTTGTTTCGGCCTGGACCTGGAACAGGTACTCGTTACCCAGGCGGCGGGCGGGGTCGCCGCAGCAGGTCTCCTCTGCGCCGAGGAAGCCGACCCTGATCCCGGCCCGGGTCAGCAATTTGCCCGTGGCTTGGGCCACCTTCATGCCCCGGTCCTCCAGCGCTTCGGTGCAACCGACCCAGTAGAGAATGTCCACATCGCTGTTCTCCGCCAGGGTGCTGATGCCCAGCCCTTGAGCCCAGTCGGTCCGGCTAAACCTGGTCCCGCGCCAGGGATGCCCTCTAGCCTCCAGGCTTCTCAGGGCCGCCTCGGCCGTGCGGGGAATAACGGCCTGGTCCATCACCAGGTTTTGCCTCAGCCCGATAATCGCTTCCGTGTGCTTGACCTCTACCGGGCATTCCTCCTGGCAGGCCCGGCAGGTGGTGCAGGCCCAGATCTGGTCTTCGGTGATAACCTTCGCAGCCGGCGACTCGCCGGCGCCGGCGGGCGGCGCTTCCGCGTCGCCCCCTTCTTTCAGCAGCTCGGAACCCACTTCGGACAGGTGCTTCTTCAGATTCAGGGTCAACTCTCTCGGCCGGAGTGGCTTGCCGCTGAGATAGGCCGGGCAGGCGCTGTTGCACGTCCGGCAACCTATGCACAGGAACAAGTCCTTAAACTCACTTTGCAGCAGCCTGGTCCTATCATTATCCAGGACAATCAGATGAAGCTCTCTCTCCACGCCCGGAGAAAGCAGCGGCAGCCCGGCCAAAGACACCGCTGTGTCCGGTTCAGGCTCAACAGCCAAAAGCCTGTTTTCCATGCCGAAGATGCCCATGCATTTGGCCTGGAAAGCAGCGTCTTCTTTGCTTTCGACTATCTTGTCAAGACCAGCGATGAGGACGACCTTCCTGGCCTGCGTCAGGTCCACATGGATATTGTGCAGATGCTGCACGAAGAACACCGTGAGATCGCGGGCCGATATCGTATTCACTCCAAGGACTGCCAGGTAGTTCCTGGTTTCCGTTTCGGGGAGTCCGGTCAACCTCACTGACGGGGCAAACGTCCCATCGAGGTTCTTCTCGGAGAGGCGCGGCAGGTCCCAGTAATCGAGGGTCTTTCTTTCCTTGACTCTGAACTCAGCGGCATAGGAATTGACGACGGTGAAACCCCGGGCAACCAGTCCGGGTCTCAGCTCTTCGGCCACCGTGCTGGAGCCGTTGGTAGAAATGATCTTGATTCCGTCTGAGATTTCCGCGATGTATTCCGCGGCTTCGTTGTTGTCAACCGCCGATTTCACTCTTATCTGAGGGTACTGGCGGTCCATATTGGTCTTGAGCGCCTGCACCAGTGAAGCCATGTTATCGCGGGCACGCCGGCGGATGTCCCTCAACTGCTGCTTTACGTCCTCAATGCCCGGCGTATTGACGGCAACGTTGAATCTCGCCCTGAACATGGTCAGGGCCGCGGCCGCCTTCTTCTCCGTTGAATCCGGCTCCACGACGCATATCGGCAGTCCTGGGTTCATATTGAGCTCTGGATTGCCGCCACCCCGGCCGGGCGATAGTAGTCTTCCCTGCCGTTGCACCGCTGGCAAAGACTGCCGTCACTGGACGGGTGGGCTTCGCCGCACGAACTGCAAGGGACCACCGGCGCGTTCTTTGGCCGCCTGTAACGGGCAACTTCCACCTTCCGCCAGGAGAGTATGTCCCGCCCGGCCCTCATGATTTCCCTGGCGACTTCCTCTTTGCAGCCTATATCACGGAGCCTCATGGCCCACTGCTCGATGAGGGGATAATTCCTGGTCCTGGCAAGATCGAGGCAAACGCGTACGCCTTCCAGGGAGCGCTTGTCGTAGAGAGTCAGGGCGAGCTTGCCCCAGTCCTTCACCCGCATCCAGCCGTTGCCATAAGAGCAGGACGTCATCAACTGCACCGCGTCGGGCAGGCAAGCCTTCGTTTCCACCACCGCGTCTACGAATTCCCGTGGACCGAGAATCTCCTGCGCCAGGTCCACCATGAATATCCCCAGGACAAGACCCGGGCTCAGCATGCCGTGAAAGCGCGCGCCCTCGTCGAAGTATCGTTGTAAGCGACTGACGGCGTCGCCTGCGGCCTCTCCTCGACTGTCGCTGCCTCTGCAGATCAGGCCGGACATCACGGCCGTCACATCGCTCTCAGGAACACTTCGTATTTGATTGCTGTTCTTTGCACACATGGTAAGAGACTTTCGGGCCAGGCTTCTAGAACTGGTGGCTGCAAGACGTTTGAGGAACTAATGCAAGCGCATTAACTAACGAGGCACATATTGACCACAGAGACACAGAGGGCGCGGAGAAGTTTGCTTAGCGACCAAACCGGGCCGAATTGTGTCATCTCATCGTCTCTGTGTTCTCCGTGTCTCTGTGGTGAAACCCAGGGCCTTCGTCTCTCAGGTCCGGGACCTATCCTGTGGTCCCGGCGGCTTGCTCCAGGCCCAATTGTTCCAGCTTCTCCGGGGTGGGGATTCCCTCTTCGCTCCAGCCCCGGAAAGAGTAATACTGGGTGAGCATCTCGCCTAGGGGCGGCAGATTGTTCGCGGCGTCGCTTTTGCCCCCTCGCTTGTGCACCATGATCCGGGGAGGCAATATGTCGTCCTTCCGGCTCATCCCGCGCCTGACGTTGATCATGCGCTGCAGGTTGAAGATTCGCTCGCCGGTCTTCAGGGCATCGGCCAGGCTGAGGTCCCATCCCGTCACCCGGTTCAGCCACTCGGCAAAATACGGGGCGGGGATTTGCTGACCGGCGCGATTCGTCCCGCGGGACATTACCTTGCATATCACCAGGGCGTCCAGCAACTGATAGAAGTCCTGCATCCTGGCAACCAGTTCCCCACGCCCGTCCACCCGGAACCGGTTCTCCAGGTTGTCCTGGTCCTCCGGGAGACCGATAGCCCGCACCATGAAGTTGGGCGGGAAGTTGGCGTTGGCTGCCTGATGGCAAGCGCCTCTGTTGGCGGTGGCATACTCGAGGGCCAGGGCGTTGCTGGACCTGGGGTCGTGCGCCGGTAGCTCCAATCCCTTGACATGGATAGCGTATTCCGGCGCCACTCCGCCCATGGACTCGGCCGCCTGGCGCACTCCCTGGCCCAGCAGTCGGGCGAACCTCTGGTCGCTCTCGCCGATCTGCCTGAGCATTTCGAGCATGCCCCCGGCATTTCCCCATTTCAGGGCGATTCCCCCGGTGTCCGCCGGAGTCACCAGGCCTTTCTCGAAGGCCTCTATGCCAAAAGCAATGGCGCCGCCCGCCGAAATGGAGTCCATGCCGTATTTGTTGCAGAGGTCGTAGGCTTCCTGGAGGGCTTCCATGTCATCAATCAAACACTGCGCCCCCAGGGGTACCATGGACTCGTAGACCTTGCTGCGGCGCCCGTCGATAGTATGGGATTCAGTACAGCCGTACCGGCAGCCGAAACAATAGTACGGCTTGCCGGTCACCATGGCCTCAGCGATTTTCGGGAGGAACCCCGGGAAATCGTCCTCCAGGAAATTCTTGACCACCAAGCGACCTTTGTTCCACTGGGTCTGGCGGTGGTCCCGCCACCTCTTTTGCCAGACTTCGTTCGGCAGCACTCCTGCCGGCTGGGTTTCCAGCATACTCTTCTTCAGTCCCTCCTCATCGTAAACGCCGGGCCGGGCGCCGCCGCTCACCACGACCGCCTTGAGGTTCTTCGAACCCATCACCGCCCCCAGGCCGCACCTGGCGGCCGCCCTCCCATCTCTCCCATCGTTCAGGACCAGAGCGAATTTCACCAGCCTTTCACCGGCCGGGCCGATGCAGGCCACGCTAGCCCGGGGGTCAGTCTCCTTTTTGAGTATCCGGTCCGTTTCCCACGTATCCTTGCCCCAGACATGGCCGGCATCAACAATCTTCGCCTGGCCGTTGTTGACCCACAGGTACACGGGGTTCCTGGCCTTTCCCGTAACCACGATGCCGTCAAACCCGGCATATTTCAGGTAGGCGCCCCAGTTCCCTCCCGACCGGGCCACACCCCAGATATTGGTAAGGGGGGACAGGGCGGCGACGATGTAGCGGCTGCTGGCAGGAACGATGGTCCCGGTAAAGGGGCCGGTCATGAAGATCAGGGGATTTTCGGGGGAAAGCGGGGACGTAGTCGAAGAGGTGGTTTCCCAGATTATTTTTGCCGCCAGCCCCTCGCCTCCCAGGTATTTTCTCGCAGTCTTCTCGTCCAGGTCTTCCACTGCGATGTCCGGGGCGCTCAAATCTATCTTCAGGATTTTTCCGGTGTAACCGCCCGGCATGGCTGTGTTCCTTTCCTGGACGAGGGTTTCGCTTGGTATTGACCGGCGACGGCCTCGATGTCTCACCAGCATGGGTCGAATGCCAGGAGCAAACGACGGCGAAATTATAACACGCCCTTGAAAGGAGCGTCAAAACCAGATTCTTCCCCTTTGAAAAAAAGCGGACTACCATGCATACCCTCTCCCCCTTTGCGAAACTCATCCTTACCCACATCTCCAGGGCTGGACACAATAGCGTAGGGTGGGTTAAGCGCAAGCGCCCCGTTCAGCGCCACCCCGTTTGCGCTTAACCCACCCTACGTGGGTGTCACTGTCCAACATGTATTGTGTCCAGCACAAAATGTGGGTAATGGTCAGTTTCGCAAAGGGGGGCTAAGGGGGATTTGACGCATTGCTTCACCACAGAGACGCAGAGGGCGCAGAGAAACTCCAAGAACCAACACACCGTCCTTTTACGCTCTCTTCATTCCTGCTCTGTGTTCTCAGCGCCTCTTTGGTGAATTTCGTCCTGCCGTGATGCTGCAATTGCCAATGCGTCCGTATCAGTTCGAAGGGTTTTCCTGCGAAGCGTTATTGCCGGCGACACGGCCGGAAGAAAGGCATTCGGCAAGATTCGCCCCAAGTGTTACCGATGTTCGGTCTTGACACGCCCCCTGCGCGGCTACAAGGGTCGCGCCACCAGGGTGCGGGCACGGTGCGGGCAGGTGGTCACACAGACGCCGCAGCCCTGGCAGACCTCCTGTCGCACATAGGCTCCCCCGTTCTCCATGTATGAGGCCAGGCAGATATGGTCCACACAGTGCCCGCAGGCCTGGCATTTGATGGGGTCGACGGCGGCCATCACCTGTCCGGCGCTGAAATCGACAGTTTCCGCAGGCTTGATGTACTTCAGGCCTAGACCCTGGAAGTCCTGGATGCTCTGGTAACCCTGCTCGTCCATGTATTTCAGCAAAAAGGCGACTTCCCGCCGGAGCAGGTTCCTGCCGTAATAAAGGATTCCCGTGACATGGGCCGCGACGTTGGCCCCCAGCATCATGACCTCCACCACATCCTCCGGTTTCTCGAGGCCGCCGGTAGCGACGATGTCGAGTCCGGGAGCAAACTTGGAGATGCCGGCCACATGCTTGTAGCACAGCGCCTTGTAGGAGCTGCCGTGGGCTTCCACAAGGGGGTTGGCGTCCATGAAAGCCCAGACAGGTCTTCCCCCGTTGTAGATATCAGGAGGTGCGATGGCCACGGCATTGTTAAAACTCTGCACGTATTTCGCTCCTGCGTCCCTCATGGCCCGGGCAATGGCGACCACCCGGGGGAATCCCATTTCCGGCGACAGTTTGACGCCGACGGGGACCTTCACCGCTTTGACCACCTCCCTGACGATGTTCTGCGCCAGGTCGATGTGCTCCGCCATCAGCAGGCCCACCCGCAGCAGCGGATAGTCCTTTTCCAGATAGTAGTCGACGGCCCCCCCCACGATGGCCGTGCCGCCGCAGCTCAGGTTCAGCTCCAGGATGTCCACCCCCTGCTCCTCAACCTTCCTGGCGCAGGCAACGGCGCTCTCGGGAAAGGCGCCGATGGGCTGAATGGAGGCAATAAGCGGGACGTTCTCCGGCTTCTTCTTCCTGAGGATGGCGATCAGCTTGACCACCTTGTCCAGAAAGGTGGCGGTGGACTCCTCCGGCTCGATCTGCATGGCCCCACCACCACTGGCGTGGTACATCACGCCCGGGTCGCCCATGAACCGGAGGCCTTTGACGCGGGCCGACGTGTCTCTGGTGCGGGACTGCTTTCTCAGGCGGGTTATCATCTCCGGCGGATAGTAGTCGCATCCGGGGACGCAGATGAAACCGGCGCCGGCCTCCACGTGCTTCAGGAGGACGTCGGCGTGGGATTCCGGCGTTACGCACTCCTTGTTCGCCAGCGGCATGTTAACAGCGGCGACGCCCACTGGCGTGCGCACCTTCACCCCTGCCAGGGTTGTCTGCAGCTTTTCAATGTCTTTGTCAGTGTAGGCCATCGGGTTCTCCTCGTGCTATGCCGGTCGTGCCCCGGTCATTCGGACGGATTATCCATGGTAGAATGCCGGAGCCCGTCCTTAAGTAATGTCCCCTGACGCAGTCCACGCGTTCCGAATAGGTTAGTTTGTCGACTGTCCTGATTTTCACTATGCTCGGCCCCATACCAGTCTCGCCCAGCTCTGGATCGACCATGGGTCTCACCTTCCTCGCCATCTCTAGGGTTAAGGAATCCCGGATGGCGGCTTCAGTAAAATCGTCAAGGTAAACGCCCCTTCGAACGATGGCCGTTGCTACGGTATACGGGATACTGAATTGAGCGTCGACAATGCTGCCTGGCCTTTGCTTCCGGCCCAGGGGATCACACACGGAGATGAAACAGTCCTGGCTTACATAGACAATGACGTCCTCCACCTGGTCAGCTTCTAGGTCATGGTCGGCCGCTATCCGAAGCGTAGCGTCAATAGCGGCGTGCGTGAACTTGCAGCATGGGTACGGCTTGATGCTGATGTTTGCCCCCTCAAACCGCCGGCCCAGGTCCGCCAGCAGAGTGGGGCGGTCATATACGCCTCCCTCATAGGCTTGAAAGAGGCCAAGTTTGCCTTCGAGAGCATTGTGGGGACCGGTGATACCCCTCTCCGCCAGCAGGGCGGCTACCACGCCAGCTTTGGCCGCCATCCCCTGGTGGACGCGCACGGCGAGGGAGCCATCCATCCGGCTCTGAAGGGTATTTGACGCCTCCGTGAAAGCGAGCCCCAGGGCATTCACCATCTTCTCCTCATCCAGACGGAGCATTTTCCCCGCAACGGCCGCGGCGCCGAATGGGGCGTAGGTGCCGCTGGTCCATGGCGAATGGCGGACCCCGGACTTTGCCCGGCAGGCCAGGCGCAGCCGCAGGACCAGGTCATCTCCCAGAGCGATTGCCGCCAGAAAGTCCCGGCCGTGCATTCCCCCGAGCTTTTCCGCCATAGCCAGGGCAGCGGGAACGGTGGCCACGCTGGGGTGGTCGTGAGCAGCTTCATGGACGCCGTCAAAGTCCCTGGCCCGAGCCATCGTGGCGTTGACCATTACGGCATTGGGAGCAGGCAATTTGCGCCCGCGCCCGATGACGGTGCTCTCCTCTCTGCCTCCCCATTCTTCAGCCAGGCCATATAGTGCTTCGCAGCCGGGAGCCGTCGTCGCCGCCATAATCACCCCCAGGGTATCCAGGAGGCACTTCCTGGTTACGGCCACGGCTTCCGGAGGCATCGCCTGATAGTTTGTATTGACGATATGTTCGGCCAACTCGAAAACAACGTCTCTTTGCATACTTGGCCTCATACTGAATCAGCGTCTGTCAACTAATAGGCCCCCTTCCCCCGGTCAATTGGAAACGACCGCTTCGTCTCCTTCAATACTGAAGGTGACGCCGAACCGCTTGTTCCAGGGATCGAGACACTGCACCACTTCCTTGAACCTGGGATCGCCGGCCGGCAGGAACTCAGGATGCGCCATCTGGTCGGTCCAGCCGGGCAGGAAGGAAACCCTCTGCACGCCCTTTTTGCCGGCGACGATCTTTGCCATCATGGTATATCGCCTATCCCTGGGTCCCGGGTTTCGCTCCCATCCCGGTTCCGCCACCCAGTTGTGGTACTCTTTGGGAACGCTGATGTCCTGCACCCCGGGCGGCGGTTTCAATTCATGGGACCGCTCCTGGGCAAAAGTGCCGAGGCAGTAAAAGACGGGGCGTCCTCTGTACATCTCCAGACCCCTGATGTTATGGCCGTGATGGCCCAGAATGATGTCCGCCCCGGCGTCAATCGCCCGGCGCGCCAGCAAGGGCTGGTAGGTGCACAGCAGCGACGGTATGTAGTCCTGCCCCCAGTGGGTGGAAACGACAAGGACGTCCACCTGGCTTCGCAGTTTGCGGATATCGCCTTCCATGTCCCGGACGTCCTCTTCCCGTGCCACGGTTATTATCCTCGGCGGGATCCCCGGCTGATACCCCTGGGACTCCCAGTAGGTGGAGACCCGAATGGGAGAGCAACCCGGTTTGCCTTCCCGGGCCTCGTATTCGACCGGCAGCACGGAGCAGTAGTCCAGGAACCCGACCTTGATGCCCTTTCGTTCCAGGATCGCCGGTCTTCTGGCATCCGCGAGGTCCTTGCCGGCGCCGGTCACCAGCATGCCGCGGCTGCGGACCGCCTCGATGGAATCGAGCAGGGCCTCGGGGCCGTAGTCGAAGCAGCGGTTTCCGGCCTGGGAGACGACATTAAAACCGGCGAAAGCCAGCGATCTGGCATTATCGGGGTGGACCCTTGAGGCCCAGGTATTATAGTCCCGGTATTGAAGACAGCCCCGGGTGGACAGGACACTCTCCAGGTGGCAGAAAGATATGTCCGCCTCTTTGATCTTTTGATGTACCCTGCTGAAGAGCTTTTCCACAGGCATTCCGTACTCCACCGGCCGGGGGCCGACGCCTCCCACCGCGTGAATCACGACTGCCTCTTTCGAGCTTGTCTGGTCAGTCAAGTCTTCTCCTTTGCGCCTTCTTCCCCCTTTCGCAAAAGGGGACTGAGGGGGATTTGCTCATTAGTCCCCGGTACCACAGGCCGCCTCGAAGGACTGTCACCCTGAGCGAAGTCGAACGGTCTTTCGCCGGCATCTGTGATCCATGGTTTCTAGTCCTTCGCCGCGCCTGGCCACCTGCCACGGAACATTGCACTACTAAATAACCGCGTAACCGACTATAACGGACGACGAGCCGGCCCTGCAATGATTTCCGTCAGTGCCATATTTCAATGATATTTTATCAAACTATAAGGCAAAGCGCCTTTGCGTCCTTTGCGGTGGAAACGGTACCGCAGACACGAAGAATATGGAAACAGGGTGAAAGGAGTGGTGTGTTCCCGGCCCGTCCCCTGCTCGGAATTCCTTTGTGCCTTTTTGTGAGACTATTCCTCACCGTTTAGTGCGCTTGTACTATCCCGCCGCATCGGCGCCGGCGATGCGCCCGAAGACCAGTCCCAGCGCGATGCCGCCGCCGCCGGTGAAATTCTTGTGCCACACGCCGCCGGCGATTTCCCCGGTGGCATACAGTCCCGGGATTATTTCTCCTTCCGTGTCCAGCACCCGGGCCTGGCTGTTGATCTTCAACCCTCCAAAAGTGAAGGTCACCCCGAAGCCTATCGAATAAGCGGCAAACGGCGGCTTGTCGAGCTTCTGGGCCCAGTTGGACTTCGGCGGCGTGATCCCCACCGTGCCTTTGCCATCCCGTATGGCGAAGTTCACCGGCACATCGTCCCGCACCGCCGCGTTGAACCCGGCTATGGTGCTCGTCAGCGCCGGTATCTCCAGTTTTTCCGCCAGCTCTTTTATAGAATCCGCCATGACAGGCGTGCCGCTGCGGTACTCTTCGGCCAGCAGAGGGGTTACCCTGGCATCGAATATCTGCCAGGCCATACTCTGCGGCTGTTGAAGTAGCTGCGCCCCGTACTTGGCGTAAATAAACGGCCTGAAATCGGCGCCTTCATCGAGAAACCTTTGCCCGTTCACATTCACCTGCACCGCCAGGTTGTATTCGCTGCGCCGGTCGTCGGCGCCGCCGACGACGCCGATGTCCTGCCCCTCGGGTACCCGGGAACGCTGGTAATCAATGGCGGCGGCGTGACACCCGGACCAGTGACCGGCCGGCTGGGCGCCGATTTCCAGGGCCATCCTCAGGCCGTCGCCGGTGTTGAACCGGGTCCCCCTCGGCCTCACCAGGTCCCAGCCGGGGCCGAGATACCTGGCGCGCCACTCGCGGTTGGACTCGAACCCGCCGCAGGCGAGGACTACCGCCTTGCTCTTGATGTCCCGGAACCCCTCCCTGTCCTTGACCGTGACGCCGCACACCCCACCCCTGGAATCGCAAAGCAGCTTCACCGCCTTGGTCTCATAACAAATATCGATGCCCTTCTTTTCGGCGATATCGAAGAGGGCGTCCGAGAAACCCCGGCCGCCGCCCCTGGCCCGGAGCACGCTGTTCTGGGTCTTCCACCTCAGTTTGGTCCCCTCGCGGACGGAGAACTGGGTAGCCGGTTCCAACTTCAGACCCTGCTCCTTCAGCCACCTCACCGTGGGATTCGACTCCATGACCAGTATCTCGGTCATCTTCGGGTCGGCGCGCTCCTCGGTGACCTCCATAATCTTGTTGTACCAGGAATCCGCGGAGAACTCGGGGACGATCATGGTCTGGAGTTCTTCCGGCGTGAGGTCGGGGAGGAACTCGACGATCTCCGGAAGCCCCCTGTGCCAGAAGTGGCAGACCCCGCCGGTGAAGGGCAGGTTGCCGCTCCTGGATTCACGGGACGCCTTTTCCAGCACGAGCACCGCAGCGCCTTCGTTGCGCGCGGAGATAGCCGCTGCCAGCGCGGCGCTGCCGCCGCCAACTACGATGACCTTATATTCCGGCGAATCTTTCAAATCTCAGGCTCCTTATGCTTCTCGGCAATATGGCGGGCGCCCCCGGGCCTGCCCACCGCCGCAGGAAAACGGACGGCGCCCCCCAGGGAGCGGCGGACCGGCGAGCAGGATAGGCCGGTTCGATGGACGCACTGTGGATGCGGCATGCGGCAGTTGGGGCGCGAGGGGCCGTGCAATATTATCCCAGATTGCACCCGCACTGTCCAAGCCACCGGTTGAACCACACACTTTTCTGTGTGATAATACGTTGGAAAAAGGCATGGAGGTATCTGCCATGGCGACCAATCTGCAAATCGACGACGAATTGATCGTCAAGGCCGCAAAGCTGGGCCGGCACAAGACAAAAAAAGCCGCAGTTACGCAGGCATTGATCGAATATATCCAGCACCTCGAGCAGCAGAAGACCCTGTCACTCTTCCATACCATAGACTACGATCCCGAATACGATCATAAGAAACAAAGGTCGCGGTCATGAAGGTGATAGTCGATACCAGTGTATGGTCATTGGCTTTGCGCCGGGGCGCTGAATCTCCCGCGGACCCGGTGGAGGAACTTCGCCGCCTCATTCGTGACCATAGGGCACAAATGCTGGGACCAGTCCGCCAGGAGATATTATCCGGAATCAGGCGCCGGTCTCAGTTTGAGACGCTGGAGAAACACCTGGACAGCTTCCCCGACTTCCCGATCCTGTCTTCCGACTACGTTACCGCAGCGCGATTCTTCAATACCTGCCGTTCAAAGGGCGTTCAAGGGTCGAACACGGATTTTCTCATCTGTGCGGCGGCAGTGCGCGGCGGATTTTCCATATTCACCACAGACGGAGACTTCTTCGTTTTTGCTCAGCACGTGCCCATCACCCTCCACAAGCCCGGATACACCTGCGTGTAGATATGCTCCCGTTGACCCCCCGAAGCTGAGGGCCTCGCTGGCTGCACCCAAGACGGACGCAATAACAAATGCTGCAACGGCCTATTAATATGGGACAAGGCTCACACCAAGACACGAAGAACACTCAGAGACAAGATAACATGATTTGTGCTGGCGCCCGTCCGCCATACAGTTTTTTTGTGCCCTTTGGCCATTGTGTGAGATTATGGGTCACGATTTAGTGCGCTTGTATTAATTAGCCTGTCAGACTCGCCCGGGCAAGCTGCTGGTCAAACGTGGCCAGCGACAGACACCCCGAGTTTCCTCGCCAGGTAGAGGTAGCAGGCGTCATAACTGGCAAGATTGGCATCCAGGGCAAGGCGTAGCACGGCCACGTGGTCAACTTCGCTCCGACGGGTTGGGACGGCGAAAGCCGTCTGAAGGGCTTCCCCCAGGACCTCTGCCCTTTCGGGGCAGGCCAACGTTTTCCTTCTGGCGATGCTGGTCAGCTCAAAGGCAAGAAGAGGAGGTGCGTGCAATGGCGGCCAAACAACTGAGACAGGAGCGTTGATGATTATTTCGTCCCGACCTTGAATTTTTGGCTCTAGAGAATAACCTGGTGTTATCATGATGTCCAGCGGCTTGGCGACGTCATAGAGGGTCTGGAAGCCGCCTGGGCTTTCTTCCAGGGCATGCCAAACTACCCGGTGCTGGACAACTTCCCGGCCGCCGTGGCGGGTTACGACCGGCTGGAGCCGATGGCGGCGCTGACCCGGGGCTTCCTGGAATACGTGCAGCATCAGGGATTCTTTGCCGATCCGGCTCGGGTGCGCCATCCCAGGGACAAACCCAAGGTCGAATCGGGCGTGCGTTTTGTTCAGGAGCGATTCTTCAAGGGCGGCCAGTTCCATGGTCTGGCCGACCTGCGCGCCCAGGGACGGCGCTGGTGCCTGGAGACAGCCGGACAGAGGGTCCATGGCACCACCCGGCGCCTCCCCCTGGTGGTCTTCCGGGAAGAGGAGCAGGCCAGACTATTGCCCTGGAACGGCGATCCCTACGATGTGCCCGACTGGAAAGACGTCACCGTCCACCTCGATCACCATGTCGCCTTCAAGTACGCCATCTATTCGGCGCCGGATGCCACGTGTCCGCCGGGGACCAAGCTGGAGATCCGGGGCGACCATGAGCTGGTTCGGCTCTACAAAAAGGGCGCCCTGGTCAAGGTCCATCCCCGCCAGCCCCGGGGTGGACGCTCTACCGACCCCGAGGATTACCCTGCCGAGCTTACCCCTTATACCCTGCGTTCGCCTAACTATTATCGGCGTAAGAGCGCGGAGTTGGGACAGGCGGTGGGAGCTATTGCCGACCGACTGCTCGGTGGGCCGACACCCTGGGCCAAGATCCGCCAGGCGCAGAAGCTACTGAGCCTGGGGGAACGCTACACCCCACCCCGGCTGGAGGCTGCCTGTCAGAAGGCACTGTCCGTGGAGTTGATTGATGTCAGGCGCGTGGAACGTATTCTCAGGGAAGCTCTGGAGTCAGAGGCTACCCCGCTGCAAAAGGGCGTGGCTGCCCCACCGGGCCGCTTCGCCCGTCCCGGCAACGCCTTCGCCATTGCCGCTGACCAGCCCGGCGGCCACGGCGGGAGCCAGGCACAAGGGAGGCTTCTATGAGCTCCACCGCGGAACTGAAGCCCCTGCTCAAGCGCCTCAAACTGGGCGCCATGCTGAACACCCTGCCCGAGCGTCTGGCCCTGGCCCGGCGTGACCAGTTGGACTACGCCGCCTTCCTCCAGATACTCGTGGCCGACGAGGTGACGCGACGGGACAACCGGAGCGTGGAACTTCGTCTCCAACTGGCCGGATTCGAAGAGATCTGCCGGTTGGAAGACTTTGACTGGACCACCGGCGTCACCCTGGACCGGCGACTGCTGGACAGCGTCTTCTCCCTCGACTTTCTCAGTCGCCACGAGCACGTGCTCTTCGTGGGCCCGGTGGGCGTCGGTAAATCCTTCCTGGCGCAGGCCCTGGGCTATGCCGCAGTACGCTGCGGGCACACTGTACGCTTCAGCCGGGCCGACGCCTTCTTCAGGATGCTGGCCCAGTCCCGGGTGGACCACAGCCAGGAAAAGACCTTCCGCTCCTTTCTGGTCCCCGACGTGCCCATCCTGGACGATTTCGGCCTTCAACGGCTTAATGCCCAGCAGTCCACCGACCTCTATGAATTGATCATCGCCCGGCACCGCAAGTCCAGCTTCGTCATGACCAGCAACCGGGCTATCGAAGAATGGTTGGGCCTGTTTGACGACCCCATTCTCGGCAACAGCGCCCTGGACCGTCTGGCCAATGCCTCCTACCAGATCACCATTGAAGGCGCCAGCTACCGGGAGCGCCAGTCACCGCATCGAAGAAAGAAGGGAGTTGACACCGTGACCTGAACAGTGGTACAACATCATCACCCGGGTGGGTCAAAGATCCTGGAGATCGACAGGGGCAGCGCTTACCTCCACCGGTGGCAAGGGTTTGAAAGCTCGCCTGATCTTGGTCCGCCACAGCTTTACCAGGTCCAGTCCCACGGCCTCCGGGGACAGGCCCAGGCCCATCGCCGTGCGTCTCGGTGTAGTGACCATGTTGCCAAGGACACGGTAGCCGGCATTCATATCCCTTGATCTTATCGAAAAGCACCAGCGGCACGCCGGGCCTCTTGAGAGTCAATTCGGTGATCAGACCCAGTTCCAGGTCCCAGTCTGCTCCTTCGATTATTTTCAGGTCACCGTATTGCTGAACGTCGTCTATGAATTCCTGCAGGTCTTTGTACAACCTGGCTACTCCTTCACGTTTACTGGAAATTTATATGTAACGTCTTGAATACGTGCGCATGATTCCTACTGGGGAATTCTGGTGGGTTCGCGCAGCCACCCCGCATACCCGAATACCCCATCAGCGCTTAACCCACCCTACGGGTCACTGGCTACTCCTTCACATTTACTGGAAAGCTAGAGTCCAACTCGCGGCGGCGGCAAAGAGCGAGAACTCTTCTTGAAGTTGCTTGAGAAAGACATGCCTGTCAACCGAAGTCTTTGGCTTTGTAGACCTTGCATAAGCCAGTTTTCAGGGGCCACCCGCCGTGAACCGGGTCGCAGCGTTCATCATCCATCAATACATTGATATTGGACTCGAAAACCCCATGTAACCAGGGTTCTTCCCCAGGCAACTCCGGGAACCACCAGCCATGTTCAGCATGGACCACCCTGGGGTCAATGCCGTCAAAATATTGGCATCTCATCCGCACCCTGCCCCGCGGCCCTTCAATCCACACCCAGTCGCCATGATTTACACCCAGCTTCTTGGCAGTCTCTGGATTCATCTGCAACGATGGATCTGGGTGCTTCCGGCGGATTGAATCCACCTGGAAATACTCGGAATGAAACGTCCACCGAAAGCGTCCGCCGGTGATAAGCATCAGAGGATAATCTTGCGCTAGATCAGGGCGGCTGACCGGGCTCTCAAAATCTTCTTCATACGGAGGTAATGGCTCATAACCCAGCGTCTTGATAACCGTAGAATAGAGCTCCAGTTTGCCTGTCGGGGTGCCAAAACCTCCCATTTTTTCGTATTTTCCAGAAGATTCAGGCGGGAATTCATACCCGCCTTTGGCCATGAACTCTTTGAAAGTCATTTCCATAGGTCGAAGGCGATAATCGAAAGACTCCTCCATGGTGCGCCAGGGCCAGAATTCCTCCTGTCCCAAACGAATGCCGAGTTCACGAAAGATTTCGTAATCCGTTTTATGGTCATATTCACCGGGTATGCTGGCTGGTAAGGCTGTTTCCCCGCCGTACAAATTGCAGTCTTCACCGCCATTGTCATACATTCGAGGCCGCTCCAGCCAGCTAGCAGCGGGCAGCACATAATCTGCCAGTTCGGCGCTGGGGCTCATGAAGAAATCATTTACCACGTATAGCTCCGCGGCCTTCAAAGCCCTCCGGATAAGCTTAGTATTGGGTATGGTGACCATCGGGTTGCTGGCGACCGTATAGACGGCCTTGACCGGGTATGGCTTTTCTGTCAGAATAGCTCGGTACAAAGTTGGCGCATGGGCGAGGCAGCAAGCCGCCGCCAGACCGCATTTGGCGCCCCACGTCTTTTTGACATAGAACTGTATAAGGTCCCTGCCAGGCCAGGACACAAGTTTGTGACGGTCTGATCCTATCTGCTTAGCCTTTTGTTCGGGGGACAGCACATCCTCCAGGCCAAACTCCGGGCCGGTCATCCAGCGATGGTTGGGTCCGGACATGTTCTCGCCTCCAGGGACATCGATGTTTCCACAAATCGCCGTCAGAATAAGCCTGGCCTGAATGGCATTCGTGGCGTCCTGGAGATGTTCCGTTCCCATGCCGTGGAGGAATAGAGCCGGGCCATTGGTGGCGTACGTTCTCGCTGCGGTTACAATCTCATCGGGTTTCAGCCAGGTTATCTCTGCTACTTTTTCGGGTGGGTAAGCCTCCGCCCTTTCTGCAACTTTGTCAAACCCATAAGTCCACTTTTCTACGAACTCCTTGTCATAGAGTCCCTCTTTGATTATACGGTTGATAAAGCCCAGAAAGAGAGCGTAATCCGTACCTGGCCTTATCTGGAGCCAGATATCTGCCAGTTCCGCTGCCTCAGTGCGGCGCGGGTCTATGACTATGATCTTGGTACCAACCGCTTTGTGTTCCCTCAAAGAATGCCACAGCTTCGGGACACTGTTCGCCGGATTGATGCCAGACAGCATCATACATTTTGTCAGAGGGGTTCTCCTGTCACCGCGCTCTGTCGCTATTCCCGTGCGGGCCCGCGGGGCCCATCCAAACATAGCTGCGGTCAAAGCGGTAACGGGACCGTGACAAATAGTTCCCTGACCTGTAATGTTGGGGGTGCCAAAGAGGTTCGCAAAACGGGCAATGTATTCAGACATGGTCCTGCCTGTGCCTGTGGTGATGGCCAGGGTCTCCGGACCGAACTTCTGACGCAGTTCGCCCAGCCTTGCAGCTATTTCGTCAAAAGCCTGGTCCCAGGGTATGTCCTGCCATTTACCCTCACCCTTCAGCCCGACCCTCCTGCGGGGATAGTTCAGACGATCCGGGTGGTAGATCCACTCCCTGGCGCCCCTCAGTCTCAGACAGGCTTTCACCGGGGGCCAGACCTTTCCCGCCCTGGGAAAAGAGGCGTCCTCCACGATATCTACGAGATGGCCGTTTTCGCTAGCTACCGCTACGCGGCAGCGAGCATGACACATCGCGCAAACTGCCTTCTTGGTTACCCTGTCAGACAAGGCCATCTCCTTTTGAGCCTCTTAATGAGTGTTCGTAGACCTCTCGGTCTACTTCATCAGAGGTCCATACATATCCCTGGCCATTTTCATGTATACTGCTCTGTTTTGATCTGCCACGTCGCCAATCAGGGCAAAATACTTCAGTCCTGGTTTCCGGACCCCTTCGGAATCAAGAGAATCTGTCGGTACATCCTCCCGGGCGCTCTGAATGCCCCGCGCTCTGGAGGACACTGTTTGGCCTTCCCTGCTGAGGAGCCAGTTGATAAAAAGCTTTGCCGCGTTGGGATGCGGTGCTTTGTTCATGAGGGCGAGACCTCCGCCGGAGGCACTAAGAGGAGTCCCTTCTACTGTTGGAACGGTCTTAATGGACGCCCCGGCCTTTCTAAACTCGGTCGCCGACTCCCCCTTGAGTCCGATGGATACTGGATACTTCCCCCGAGCTACCCACTCAGCTAGCAAACGTGAATCGCTGGTGAAGGCCAGGTCCTGTTTTCCCAGCGCACGCAGATAATCCAGATCTTTCACTACTTCACCCATATAGACGAAAAAAGTGTTGCCACCTCCGGCTATGGTGGGGTCGAAGAAACCGATTTTCCCCTTCCACCTGGGAAGTAGCAGGTCATAAAACGATTTTATGTCCCCCTCCTTGACCAGGTCTCCGTTAATTTCCAGCAGCATGTCAGGGGCCGCCGAAAATATTACCTGTAGATGCTTTGGGCTATCCCAAAGTAGTTGTCCACCCCACCAGTTCTTCCCATCGACCACCTCGGGCAGCATTAATGCATCGGTCAACGGTTCCAGTGCCCCGTCCGCGCCCAGCAGAGGAACAACAGTGCCGCTCCCGGCCAGGAACAGATCCACCAGATAAAGTCCTATCCTGCGCTCGGCCTGCACCTTGGGAATTATCTCGGCGGGCTTACCGGTGACAAATTCCAGGTTTACCCCGTACTTCCCGGTGAAACCGTGGCTAAGCGCGTCTCGCACGCTGGGTCCCACGGAGGAAGCAATAACGACCTGACCCTCGTTCCTGGCAGCCGCCACGAGCTTGTCCCATTGCTGGATCCAGGTACTTGCCGCAGGTTCCTGTGCTCCAGTCTTGGCTACAGGGGGAGCGGGTTGGACTGTTGGGCTACCTCCGCAACCGGCAACGAGCAAGGCTAACAACATGGCCGAAGCAATAAAAAGCACTGACCTCATTTTCTTCTCCTTCTAAATCTATTCTGGCAAACTCTGTAGCAATTCCCTGTCCCCCTTGTCAAGGGCACACCACCGAGCCGCGTTAATGCTGAGAGAAAGTAGGGGCAGAGGATGCCGCGCGGGCATCAGAGATGCCCTCATGGGTTCCTTCACCGGGTAGATCATCTCATGTCCCACCCCCTCCGCCGGTTCTTTTCCCTGCTTCGCCTGTAATCCTCTTCTTTGCAAGCTTCTCGCCGGTGATATAGTGTTCTCCAGTCATGGCAAGCCGGGCTTCTTCTTCATTTTCTTCAGTCCAGTGTCCAAGGGGATACCCGTACCAGGGGACTTTGGGGGTCAATTTGGGCAGTCCCTCATCTTCCCATATCCTGCGCGCTCTTTCCATCACTTCTTTCTTAGGCAGGGAGGTCGGAGGGTAGGCCCACTTTCGAGTAGCGTCTATCATCAAGGATGAACTGCCCGTCACGCCCGGGTAACGGCGATCGGGATCTGTCAGGGGCGCCGACGAAGGGTCAAGCCCCATAACCTTGCCCTGGGTCATTTTGGTATCCCGATGGGGCTGCATACGAAAACTCAGAGCCCAGTTGACCGAATCAGGATCTCGGGGGTCGATATCGTCATCCACAGCAATAAGTATCTTCCCTGCACTCGGCATCAAGGCGGTTGCTCCGTTGAGGGCCTGCCATGCCTGTGACGGATGGCTCTTGCGCATGGCAATGACCACATACTGGTTAGCCCCGCCGCTTTCATGAACTCCCACGTCGACAATTCCAGGTATGTTGCAATCGTGCTTCAGGAACTTATAGAATACCGCTTCCTTGGCCACCTGGCGCAACTTGCTGCTTTCGCTGGGTGGGAATTGGCTTATGAAGGCGTTAAATATCGGACTTTTGCGGTGCATTATGCAGGAAATATTTAACACCGGGTTAATGGATTCCATACCCATATAGCCCGTGTATTCGCCAAATGGGGCTTCCCGTTCCTGGTAGTCCGTAGGGACAATTCCTTCGATTACTATTTCGGCATAGGCAGGAACCTCAATGTTTACCGTCTGACATTTCACCAGTTCAAGGGGCGCTCCGGCTATTCCTCCTGCCACGGCATATTCGTCCACGCCATAAGGCAGTTTTGCGGTTGCCACATATCCCACGTTTGGCGATGCGCCCAGAACTATGGCTGCCTCCAATGCCATGCCTCTGGCCCGACACCGGTCCCAATGTTCTCTGAAATGTTGGGTTGACAGCGCACAGATTCCCAGTCTGGTGGGGCTTTTCACCATAGCCCGATAATTACCCACATTCCTGATGCCTGTTTCCGGGTCTTTGGTCACCCAATTGGCAGCCGTCAGGTACGGGGCGTTGTCCATTCCCGGGGTGGAAATAGGGATTGGGAATTCCTCCAGGCACCCATGTTCAAGTAGTTTGCTACCTTTGTGTATTTCTTCGCAGATAGGCCCTTTCTCCACGATCACAGGCTCTATGGGGTGCAGTTCTGCGTTAGCCCACCTGTCCATGATTTCTTCCGGTTTACACATCATGCCTATGGCATATACCTGCCGGGAGGCCGCGTGAGAGGCGACGAGCACGGGGGTATCATATGATCTCCCTTTGACGTCCCTTACATTTTCAAAAAGAAAGGCTTTTCTCTGTTCCTCCGTCAGACCCCTGAATTGCCAGCGCACAAGGGGATGCAGCTCTAAATCCTTGTTGATCTCCCTCTTGATCCGCACAAGCTTGCCGCTCGCTTCCAGGGCCTGGACGTGCTCACGCAGGTCTTTGTAATAGGGCATCAGATGTTTCTCCCTTTTCAATTGTCCAGAAGATGTCACCCTGAGCGAAGTCGAAGGGTCTTTCGTCTCGCACCCCACCCAAAGGATTCTTCGACTACGCTCGCTGCGCTCGTTTCGCTCAGAATGACAGTCATTTTCATCCCTCATGGTACGCCATCGGCGCATGGGGCATTGTTACCGGAACGTGCCTATTAAGGAATACGGTGTCAAAGCTCACAACGGAACGGCCAATTGTCCCGATTACTTCATTAGATATCCCCACAGGTCCCTGGCTGTCTTCTGATAGTGCTCCACCTTAGAATCGTATTCGACCCCAAATACCGGCATATATTTTGCCCCGGACTCCCGCAAGACGTCAGGATCGAGAGCACTGGTGGGAACATCTTCTCTGGCAGTCTGAGCGCCCCACAACTTCGAAGCGAGGGTCTGCCCCTCTTTGCTTAAGAGCCAGTTGACGAAGAGTCTGGAGGCGCGGGGGTGTGGTGCCTTCTTCAGGATGGCAACCCCTCCGCTCCCGGCTCCAATAATAGTTCCCTCAACGGGCGTTATGGCCTTGATGGGCGCTCCCGCTTGCTCGAACGCTCGTTGCGAATCGCGGGCGATACCGACTCCTATGGGGTATTTGCCGCGAGCCACCCACTCGGTCATCATGCGAACGTCCCTGGTAATCGCAATCTCTTGCTCTCCCAGCTTCCGCAGATATTCCGTACCGAGATCGCTGTCAGCCAACATAAAGAATATGTTTATGCCTCCCCCCGACCCGGTAGGATCGAAAAAGGTAATCTTCCCTTTCCATTTCGGTTGCAGCAAGTCACGAAAGGACTTGATCTCTTCGATCCTGACGAGTTCCGTATTGATTGTTAGCGGTCTGAGGGGCGATGCCAGAAACAAAACCCGAAGATGGTCCGGGGAGTTCCACAGCAATTCATTTCCCCACCAGGCTTTCTTATCAAGGATCTCCGGCAAGAGCAACACGGGTTCGATCGGTTCCAGCGCGTCGGCAGCTCCCAGTGCTGCGTCTGAAGACCCCCCACCTATCCATGCATCCCTGAGATAGAGCCCGGCCCTTCTCTCGGCCAGCACCTTGGCAGTCGATTCCTCTGTCCTGCCTGATACGAACTCCAAACCTACTCCGTATTTCTCCTGGAAAGCTCGGCTAAGTCCATCCCGTACCCCGGACGACACAGCAGAAACAATAATGACGTTGCCTTCTTTCTTGGCTTCAGCGACCAGGTTATCCCATTCCTGCTGCCTGGGCAATGCGGTCGCGGGGGTGGTAATCGAGGACCCGGGAGCGACCTTCGGCGCTAAATCGGGATATGACGCGGTGCCGCACGCCACCAGGATGGCCAGGACTACAACTAAGAACGCTACGGTTGGTCGATAATCTATCGTTCTTGCCATTGCTCTTTCTTTGTCATCCTCCTTTGTAGACGGACACTGTCCTACCTGTAGCTGGCTGCGAAGATTTCTTTGCTCAATCTGAGCATGGCTGTTCTTTTGTTATACGAATCGTCGGTATCGAAATCAATATACTTCATCCCTTCACGGGCTAACCTGTCCGGAGGCAGATTGGGTGCGACGTCAGCACGGCGACTTTGGTCCTGGGCAAGCTTGACATACAAAGCTTGGCCTTCCCTGGAAAGGAACCAGTTGGTAAATAGCTTTGCCGCGTTGGGGTGGGCTGGCCTGTCGAGCACGGCCATGCCGCCACTGGAAGATCCGTAGTAGGTACCCTCTGAAGGCACCACATGAACCAGAGGAGATCCAAGCGAACGGAACTCCTCCATTGTGGCGCCATCAGGTCCAATTCCTATCCCGTATTTGCCTCTGGCAACCCATTCTATGTGCTGGCGCTTATCCTGGACCATAGCCGGCTCCTGCTTAGCCAGATCCTTGAGAAAATCCATCCCCATTATTTCACCCGCAGCCGTAATGATGCTGTTGCCGGATCCCGAAACGCTGGGATCACGCAATACTATTTTCTGCTTCCACTGTGGACTCAGTAAATCGCGCCAGGACTTTAATTCTTCGGGCTTGACCAGTTCGGTATTAATGACTATGGTGGGCCCGACCTTAACGAGATACATGAATATCTTGCCTTCTTTGTCAGTAAAGGGCAGCCTTTTATCTGTCCAGGCGTTGGGGTCCCTGACCTCGGGGAGAACAAGGAGCGCTTCCATAGGTTGCAGAGCGCCTCCCGGTTCCGCCAACGGGGTCAGACCGCTGGTACCCACCAGGATAACGTCTCTGAAGTACAGACCAGCCCGCCGTTCGGAAACGACTTTTTCCAAAAGTTGCGTTGAAATACCCGCAGTGAATTCAATGTCCAATCCATATTTCTCTCTGAATGCCCGGGCAAAACCAGTGCGCAAGTCAGGGGCAAAATGGGTGAGCACATCGAGTGTTCCCTCCCGTTTAGCGCCTGCCACCGTCTTTTCCAATTCCTGTTGCCAGTTGGTTGTCTCAGCCTTAACCACTCCTGCTTTCGGCGCAATACCGGTGGGCGATGGGGTTGCCGCGCCGGTACAAGAAACAAATACACTGCCCGCCAAGAGCAATATCATTACAGCTACGATTCTCATTTAAGACCTCCATAACTTCTTAGTTCCGTCGGTTCCGCGACTTTGTGGAGCTAGCGCAAATCCGCATGGCTGAAGTTGTTCCATAGAGCAAAACCTCCCTGGTTGTCCTCCTTTTCTCGGTTTAGTATGGCGGGAAGAAGTGAGCTTCGCAAAGACTCCCATTCTGTCTTAGCGCTCGTTCCTGCCAGGAAATGTCCGGCCCCATGGAGGTATTGCCTGCCAGGTTTCCACTCCCTCTCTGGTACCGATTACGATCAGATGGGCTTTGGGATGAGTCAGTCGCCTCAAGTCTCCCTTGCGGATCATGCCTTGGATTCAGATCTGGCGACATTGGCTACGCACCGATCATTAGATCTCCTGCTATTTGACGTCTTCAATCTGATTTCTGAGAGGCCTCCCATTCCGGGCACTCTTCCAATTGTTCGAAGCCCGAAGCCATGTCCAGTCCCAGTATGTCATACCAGTTGGGCTCGGCACAGGCTAGTCTTGCCGGATGGGCGGTATTACTATTGAAATGCTGAACCACCACACCACCAGCGATGATTGGGGAGAGAACCAGGTCTTCAGGACCCCAATTGTATCTCACACCGTTTATCATCGAATAACCGTGTCCCTCTATCACAAAGTGGACCCGCCCTCCCTGGAACTTTTGCTTCCCGGAGCAGCTTCCCGGAGGAATCTCGTGGGTCCAGAAAAGGACGGACTTCATGGCAACATCGTCGAAAGAAGGGTGGATATACCACCGGTAGATTCCCATACGGTTGGTTTCAACGGACTGATCTTTCTCTTTGATGATCCAGCGCGCCTTGCTCATATATTCCCGCCACTGGTTCCGGCGCAGAAACAGGTCATCCAGAAGGTTAGTGGGAGGTCCCTTGAAGCTAATAGAGGCCCCTTCCAGCAATGCTTGTTCGGGCACGAAGTCCCTGGGGCGATATAGATCTTCTCTCCTATCTCCTTTCCAATCTGGCGCATCAGTAACCTGGCGAGTCTCATTGGCTGTAGCTTCCATAAAAGGCCAGAACATGAACACCAGGAGCCCACAGGGCTTCCCCGTGTCCAGATTGAAATGCTGATGGGAATTCTCCGTGCGGGTCACCGGTAGTAACTCAACATCTCCTTTTTCCCAATCCAGATTAACATCATTGTTGATGGTTCGCCCTTTTCCCTCCAAACAATAGATGAGTCTGCCCCCACCCCGGTGGGTATGCTTACCTCCAGGAAAATTCTGCCGGTTGCCACGATTAATGGTCCACCCCGGAGCGGCAAGCTCATGCCAGCTCGTAGAGTTACAGTAATTCCTGCTATAGGAGTGCCGGCTGAGTTGCATGGGGATATCCTGCGCCCTCAACAGCACCTTGCCTTCCGCTCTCTGGCGACTCATTTCTATCTTGAATAGCATGTTCGCATCATAGCGGTCCAGGCCGGGTTCCGCTTCTCTGGAACGCTCCGTTACCCTTTCCATATGCACTCCTTTCAAAAACCGGACATTCGCCAGCCCTTACCTGATCATGCCGAACCCCACCCCATGCCACCACCACCCCTTCCAATCCCCCGGTCATCTTTACATCCAGAAGCGGCGTTTTGGCGCTCATTTCTGTCCGAACTCCTGGGCGATAGCTTGCTTCAATCTAACCCGGATTGGAAAAGGGGGTTCACTCACTCATCAGGGTGACTGTTTCACTTGGATCGCGTTTCGCGGGAGCCTCCTGATCAGCTCAGTGAATCATCATTTCGGCAGCAAATCCTTGAATATCGCTGCCCCCAACTTCGTCATATTCCCTTCCTGCAGTTTATATTCTTCTATCGGCAAACCGTCTTTCGGGCCGGGGACAAAAATGGGATCAAAGCCCTCGGTCGAAACATCCGCACGTGCCGAAAGATACCCTGAATGTTTAGACATTATTTCTCCTCCTTCCCAGCTGAGCACCCAGTTGGTAAACAGCTTCGCTGCATTGGGATGGGGCGCCCTATCAAAGACCATCAAGTTCATAGGCCCCGAACCCGTGGCTTGACCCTCCTTCATTGCCAGTGGCTTGATAGGTGCACCGGCCTTAATCATAGCGTCTCTCGCGGAAATCTCGGTAGCAATTGCCACAGGATATTTACCTCGCGCCACCCATTCTGCCTGGAGCCGCTGGTCCCTGATAATCATGGGCTCCTGTTTTGCCAACTTCCCCATAAAATCCTCACCCTTTTCTCTGCCATAGGCCTGCAACATAATAAAGGTGAACCACCCCACGCCTTGCGACAAGGTGGGATCGTTCATAACTATCTTGCCCTTCCATTTTGGATTCAGAAGATCCTCGTAGGAAGTAAATTCCCCTTCTTTGACCATATCGGTATTGATGGTTACATAACTGTAGCGGGTCAGCGAGAAAGCAATTGTAGTCCTGTCTTTGTCTATGAAAGGAACATTCCCGGTTCGCCATTTGGTCCCGTCAGTCACTTCGGGTAACACAAGAAGTGGCTCGAGGGGAATGGTGATTTTCAAGGGACTTATGGAGTTAAAAAAAGTGGTCAAGCCCGTCAACTTAGCATCTACGGCATAAAGACCCACCTGCCTTTCCTTGATCAATCTCTCTACCAGTTCAGGGCCGCGACCTGCGAGATAATCTATGGCTATGCCATATTTCTCCTTGAAAACCCTGGCTGAAGCTTCCCTGGCCTCTCCGATGCTGGTGTGATACACCATCACTGAACCCTCTTTTTTAGCCGCAACGACGAGCTTATCCCACTCCTGCTCCCGGGATAGCTTGCCGATTTGGATAGGCCCCTTGTCCCCCGGTGTGGTTATGGATACGGGTGTCGCACTCCGACTGCAGGCAATACCAACTAAAATCACTAAGGCCACCAATATTGAGACTTTCACCATTAACCGTGACATTGCTCTCCTCCTTAAGTCGTCCCCCTTTAGGTCGACTTGGCGGCTCAAAGCCAGACCCCTGATTCGTCAGAAACTACTTCATGAGATGCCCCCATAGGTCCCTGGCTATTTGCTGATACTGCTCTGCCTTGTATTGATACTCCAGGGTGAACGTAGGCATGTATTTAATGCCAGGCTCCCGCAAAGCATCGGCATCCAGAGAATCAGTTGGGATATCGTCCCGAGCACTCTGAGCGCCCCATAACCTCGCAGCCAGTATTTGTCCTTCTTTGCTCAAAAGCCAGTTGACAAAAAGCCTGGACGCACGGGGGTGCGGTGCATTCTTCAACATGGCAATTCCCCCACTCCCGCCCCCTATATGGGTACCTTCGACCGGGGTTATGCTATTGATCGGCGCCCCGGCCCGCTCGAACTGGCGTTGCGAATCACGGGCAATGCCGACCCCTATGGGGTACTTGCCGCGAGCCACCCACTCCACCATCAGGCGCACATCCCTGGTAATGACAATTTCTTGTTCTCCGAGCTTCCGCAAATAATCTATGCCCAGATCTCCCTCAGCGAACAGGACAAACATGTTCTTACCGGCGCCGGAGATCGTGGGGTCGAAGAACGCAATTTTTCCTTTCCATTTGGGGTTCAGCAAGTCGCGGTAGGATTTAATCTCTTCAACTCTGACAAGTTCGCTATTGATGGTTATCGGCCTGAGAGGGGATGCTATGAACATGACATGGAAATGATCCGGATCTACCCACAGCAAGTCATTTCCCCACCAGGCTTTCTTATCGAGCACTTCTGCCAACAGCAGCATGGGGTCGAGTGGTTCCAGAAGCCCCCCCGGACCCAGAACGGTGTCTGTGGTACCCAATCCTCCAATCAACAAATCAGTTACATTGAGTCCCGCTCTTCTCTCGGCCTGCACCCTGGCAGTCATTTCCTCTGTCCTGCCTGATATGAACTCTAAGGACACTCCGTATTTCCCCCTGAAAACCTTGCCAAGTTCATTCCGGACATCAGATGCTACCCCGGTGCCGATAACGACAGTGCCTTCTTTGCTGGCCTCAGCCATGAGCTTATCCCATTCCTGCTGCCAACCTGCTTTTGTCGAACTAACTGCCGACTCCGGCGCGGTTGGTGTGCTTGAGCTGGAAGCACATGCGCCAACAAGAACCACACCGGTTAGCAGGCTGAGCAGGACAACACAAGATAGGCGACTCTTATGCATTGCCATCGCTCCTACCTGCAGACCTGTTTTTTCAAAGATTGCCGCGCTGTCTTTCTGCAGTTCATCATCTCGTTCGCCCCGGCCTGCCATCCATCTCTACTGAAGGCAATTGCTGCAATTGCACTCGAACATTCTTTCAATTCGTGATCTTCCGCATTACCATCGCGCCGTATCCGCCAACCAGCACGGCGGAATGAGCACCCTGCCCGCCGGCGACAGAGAAGAAGATGTCGTCGGGATGCTCCAACATGGTAACTGTCCCATCTTTCCCCAGTGGCTCCAGCGCATTTCGATCCGCCCGTCCTCTGGCGTCTGCCTCAAAGCCGATGTGCCCCGGCGTGTATCGCCAGGTTTCGTATCTCGCCTTTTGGTACAGGAACTGGCGCATGTTGCTAATCGTCCACCCTTCAGCGGCAAGTATCCTGGCGTGCTGTGGCCCAAACACGACCAGCAGCGGGCCGCTAACCGCGCGGTGTCTCGTTTCAGCGCGAGGGGTCTCCTCCGTCAGCATGGCCGTCGATACGGACGTCAGGATGCCGGTCCCTTTCTCACTGATGTTGTCATTGACATTATTCTGTTCCAGCAGATTGAACATGATCACAACGTTTTCGTCTCGACCGATGGGTTGAAACTTGGGCGGCGCTAATAGTGCTCTTTTGTAGTATTCTGTAACCTGTTGAGTCAAGCGCGTGGAAGAAAACATCTGCTCCTGCAATGAAGGGAACGGATTATCCGCCCGGTTGACAGCCCACGCTGCGGTGTAGCGTGCAAATTGACCTTGCGTGCTTTTGTTCACCTCTCCTGGGACCGCCCCGCCCGTGGTGATCATTACCAGCCGCAAGGCTCTGCCGATTGTGGCATTGGCCTGGAAACCAGGACCAAATACCCCGGCCCTCGCGTTCATATTCAGTTGATCCGTTACGGGACCGCTCACAATGACCACGGGAGCAACCGGGTTGGTGGTCACACAAGAGCGAGACAAATCGAATTCGGGCCGCAACGCGGCCTCCATCATGGAGAGCAAGACCGGCATGTATTCCGGCCGGGCGCCAGCCATGACTGCGTTGAGGGCCAGGTTCTCAACGGTAACCCTTCCGTGACGAGGGCCAAGTAGGCCCAAGAGTTGGCCTGGCGAGCGCCTGGTCGCAGCTAACATCTCGTGAACCAGCTCGGTCGTGGGGGGTACCAGTGGTAGACCATCCCCCCACCCCCTACCAAGGAAATCGTCGTTCATCGCTCTCATCGCGGCAATCGGGTCGTCACCCTGGTAGACCATCATTTCGTCCGCCTTCTCGGCGGTCGGGTCTGGTGGCTCCTCCGGCTGAACCGTCAAGCCTCTGATGATTTGACCCACGGCCGCCGGGGTGATCCGGCTCCGCACGACTTGTTCTGTCATCTCTGCTACCGGGTGGTCGAGAACGATCATCGGGTAGTTCGGAAAACCATCACCCTTGATCACCGACCTGCCCAGGCTTTCCATGGCTGTGGTGACCAGGGCAACGGACGGGACGCCCATCCTTTCCATCTCAATTCCTTCGCGCAAAATGCGCGATGTGCAACCCCCTCAGTCACCAAGTGAAAGGACAACCGCATCAGCAGGCTGCTCCTGCATCAGGCGCTGGAACCCCGCCTTATAGGGGTAACGGTTCGGCCAGTTCACAATCCTGCTATTTCTGTAACGTGCGGACAACTGTTGTGCAACCTCGGCCAATAGCAACTGCCCATTCTGTTTTTCATTCCATTGCAGCGCGATCCTCTTAGCTTCAAGAGTGGCGACGCGGGTAGCAGGTTTCACCACTTCCATCGCTGCAGCTCCGGATGGGACGTGCACTCTCAGCCCCGCCAGAGCCGGTCTTTCCAGTGTCTCAGTCTTCTCTGAATTCACTCTTTCCTCCTGGTTGGATCGCCGTTGTGATGCACTTACTGCTTCAATATCGCCGAATTACCGGCGGGCTACGGAAGACAACTCAAACTTCGTAGACAACTACGAACACCAACGTTTTATAGCATTTCTGGCGTTTCTTGTCAATCACCCGAATTGAATCATCTAAAATGTAACCCAAGGCATGTCTGCTAAATCATGAACAATGTTACCGAGCGAGCGAGAAAGGAGTAAGATGTAGCCCGGTAATTTCCGGAACGATCCAGGAGGTAATGGAGCTACATCATAATGGACATGCATTCGAGGAACGAATACGTCAAGGT
>JACQUA010000268.1 GCA_016210565.1 Chloroflexota bacterium | reverse complement strand
GAACAGGAAAGGGGACTCAGAATAGCCGACGCGGTGATAGCCGGGGGCGGTACGCTCCTGACGGTGCTCAAGCCAAAGGGAACACTGGCGCCGATGGAACCTTTTCTTATCCTTCCCGAGGTGACCGATACCAGGCTGTGGCTGGGCGAGCAGCTTTTCCACGATAAAGACAAGACCGGGGTGGGGTTCATGTCCTCCTATATGCGGTACGTGATCCGCAACACCGATCTGGTCAAGCCGGATGAGGTTACAAAATATGAGGACCTGCTCAAACCCCAGTTCAAGAAAAAGATAGTAATGATGGACCCAACCATGACCGGGGCCACTTTGTCCTGGAGTTCCGGCCTGGCGCGGAACCGGGGTATCGAACAGACTAAAGACTTCCTGCGCGCCCTGGTCAAACAGGAACCCACGCTCAGCCGGGACGTCCGTTTTATTTACGAGAACGTGGCCAAGGGTAAGTACTCCATAGGCATGGAGGCCAGGCCCGAAGCGATGGCCGAGTTTCAGTCCATTGGCGCACCGTTAGCCTACGCCAAAATAAATGAGATCAGCAAACTGGCGCCCAGCAACGCGGTGATCAGCCTGGCGAGCCAGCCGGCGCATCCCAATGCCGCCACCGTTTTCGTAAACTGGCTGCTCAGCAAGGAAGGACAAACTGTCGCTTCAAGCAAGGGATGGGGAGCGCCAAGCTCGCGGCAAGACGTCCCCCGGGAAGGTCTGTCATCGTGGCTCTTCCCCGGGCCAGACGAAAAATTCTTCGTCCAGGACGAGCCGGACTACATGATGCAGGGTGAGATGCGACTGGTGAACAACGAGCTTTTTGCTCCCCTGAGGAAGTGATCGTCATTGCGAGTCCGGACGCGTTGGGACGAAGCAACCCCGCGAGGGCGCACTAAAACTGTCATTGCGAACGCAGTGAAGCCATCCCGCCCTTGAGTAGTCAAGCCACGTTCTGACTTGTCTATGCCCTCAGGGATTGCTTCATCCCCTCAACTGGCGGACTTCTATTTGATGGTTGCTCAGCAGCTTTTCCAGCGATGGGCTGAGCTTGCCGGACCTGGCCGGTTGCGCCTGGTATTCCATGTCCGTTTCAGAAACCGGACTGGGTACGTTCGAGGCGACGGATGGTCCACCAACAGTACTCGAAAGTGAGAACAACACCATCGCAAGGGCAAGCATGCGGACAACTTTTCTCATGACGCCTCCTATTACGGATTCAGTTTATTACCGCTCGGGTTCTGCCCCGTTCAAATCCGAGGTGATCGATGAGAACGAAGGCCAAAGCCCCCTTCTGGACCAAATTGCTCCTGCTGATCCTGATAACCTGGGATGGGGAAAGCGGCTGGTAGCCCACTTCCCCCAGCGGGAATACGCTCCGAAGTTCCGCGACTCCATCACGCCAATTAACCTTCACCATCGTCGACCTGGCAAAGACCACAATAGAGAGGTCCTTGTTGTAATCCGTTTCCAGCATTGCGCGCACCGATTCTGGAATGAAGGGAATTCGCGGGGCGGGAGGAAGCTTCCCTTGGCCGTCGGTCGGTGTGGGGAGATTGGGACGCCTAGCGGAGATGAGCTCATCGACGAGAGACCTGGCCGCCTCTTCGCTGTCGATGATTCTGAACAGGCCCGGCTTCGTCGTGCCTAATCCAGTAACCCCAGTCCCCAAATTCTCGAAGGGAACAGGCACCATCTTCTTTCCTTCTTCATTAGGCATGACCCTTGCCCTCACCACTTCCGCTCCATCCAGGTTTAAAAGGACAAAGTCGTGGGTTTTTCCGGGAGAGAACCGGTTTCTCACCATCCGGATGGCGTGATAAGCGGTTCGAGCCGTGGCCGGCCTCAGCGTCTCCCCAGGCTCATAGACCAGCGCCTTCAGGTGGACCGTCCCGTCTTCTGCCTTTGTCACTTCCTCAATCCGCAGGTCACCGTCCGGTCTCATGGCGCTGGAACTGAAAGCAATAACCACGAAGTACCTGCCGAAGTCTACCCTGGTGATATCTTCAAAGGCCTTCTCGGACACCCGGTACAGGTCCCCGCCAAGCGGATTCAACCCCCGCAGCCTGAGCACCTCCAGGTCCCTGCTGTCCTCGACAAAAAACAACTGCGGCTTTGTCACCGGAAAAGACCGGTATTGCCGGCCTTCGTAGTAGCCCTGGTCTATGGTGATGTACAGCGGTTCCTCACCCGGCGGCAGGGGCAACGGTTCGGGCGCCAGCGTCGGCGATGGGGCCGGCGACGGCGTCAGCCGGGACGGCCCCGCGGGTGCGGGCGTGTGACGCGGTGACTCTGGCGGGGTCAACGGCGTCGGGGACAGCGCCGGCGGGGGCGATACCGGCGGCGCCTCGACGGTGCGGGCTTCCTCGCAACCGGCGGCCAAAAGGAGCGCTGCCAGCAGACCGACCACCGGCGCCAGCCAGACCCATCCAGCGGTACCACAGCATCCCGCTGTCCATGACCTCCGGGCTAGACGCCTACGTATTACCATCGGACAGAAACTCACGGAACCCTGACTACCGGATGACTGCTCCTCCTCCCCAGACTCTTGAGAAGTATAAGCAGAAATGCTCCGCCGATGCAAGGTCGAATTGGGGGGGGCTTTGCGGGTGCCTGGACCAGCTAATACCCCTTAAACTCTATCAGTTGGGATTGGTTCATACTATTTTCTCTCTCTTTCGCCATATTTTTGTAATGCCCTATCGGTATCTTCGGCCTCAGAGACATCCGGGCCACATCATTGACCTGCCCAGGGGCACACCTCTCTCTTGTCTGGTTTCCCCAGGGCGAAACTTGACACCCCAGCTTTGGGTGGGGTATGCTCATATCCGCGCCAACCGGATTTGAAAGGGGCTCCACCCGGAGTTGAAAGACCTTACCCCCTTAGAGCAAAAACTGAACGTCGATTTCCAGGACAAGTCCACCCTGCAACAGGCCCTGTTGCATAGCTCTTTTCTGAACGAGAATCCCCATTCCCATCTGCCATCCAATGAGCGGCTGGAGTTCCTGGGCGATGCGCTGATCGGCCTGGTCGTCGCTCGCGAGCTCTACCTGGGCTATCCTGACCTCTCCGAGGGACAGATGACCCGCTTTCGGGCTTCCATCATCAACGGCGAGGTACTGGCGCGCCTGGCCCGGGAGCTCGGCATCCCGGAATTCCTGGTACTGGGAAAGGGTGAAGAGCTGGACGGCGGACGGCAAAAGGAACGCAATCTTGCCGGCGCGTTTGAAGCGGTACTCGGGGCAATCCTGGTAGACCAGGGCTTCGAGGCCGCCAACCAGGCGGCGTTGAATCTCCTGGGCGAGGAAATGAAGAAGGCCGTAGAGGGCAAGGCCGGGTTCGATGCCAAGTCGGAACTGCAGGAACTCCTGCAGAGAATCTACAAGCAGACACCAGCTTACCGGGTTGTCGGAATGGAGGGGCCGGAGCACCAGCGGCGTTTCACCGCCCAGGTTTTTGCCGGCGACGAACTGTTGGGCGCGGGCACGGGGCCGAGCAAACACAAGGCGGAACGGGAGGCAGCCCGGGATGCGCTGGAGAAGCTAAGGGGACTTCATTCCGAATTCATTTCGGAATCCTGTGTCGGTCCAGCAGATGCTGAAACCATCGCCCATGCCCCCGAGTCGCACAATCAAGCATGAAAATGGCCCGTCGTTGCGAGCAGGCCCAATTTCCTTCCCCCTTTCGCAAAAAGGGGGATACAGGGGGATTTGCCCTTTCAGTTTGGAAATCCCCCTTAGTCCCCCTTTTTCAAAGGAGGAGACGGCTGATCGCTCCCTTATGACATTTGAATCAGTAATTCTTGAAAAGAAGTCCGGCATCGCCCGGCTGGTACTGAACCGGCCGGAGAAGTTGAATGCCATAGACGAAAAGATGACCGCCGAAGTTATCCAGGCCCTGGAAAATGTTGCCGGCGATAAGGAAGTCAGGGCGGTTATCTTGACCGGCGCCGGCGACGCCTTTTGCGCCGGGGCGGGGCTGGGGCCGGGGTCGACAGGCTCAATGCGTCCCGGCGAACAGACGCCGGAGGAACTGAGGCAGGCGCTGCGCCGCGGCCCGCAAAAGGTGACCCTGGCGCTGCACCGGATGGCGGTGCCGGTCATTGCCTCGGTGAACGGCATAGCCGCCGGCGGAGGCTTGGACTGGGCCATGGCCTGCGACATCAGGATAGGCTCGGAGAAGACAAAGTTCAAAGCGGGATTCACCAGTGTCGGCCTTTTTCCGGGCACAGGGGGGACGTGGCTGCTGCCGCGCCTGGTGGGACTGGCCAGGGCGGCGGAGATCCTGTTCACCGACCGCACAGTGAATTCCGCCGAGGCAAAAGAACTCGGCCTGCTGAACATGGTGGTGAGGCATGAGCGACTCGAGGCCGAGACCCACACGCTGGCGGAGAAAATCGCCTCAGGCCCGCCGGTCGCCCTGAGATTGGCCAGGTTGCAGTTGCGCGAGGGACTGGGCATGGACCTGGCGGCAGCCCTGGAGCTTGCGGCCACATGCGAGGCGATCACCCTTCGCTCGGAAGACCATGGCGAAGGGGTGGCCGCTTTCCTGGAGAAAAGGAAGCCGGAGTTCAAGGGGAGGTAGGAGATAGGGAAAAGGGAAAAGGCAATAGGGGAACGGCAGGTATCAGGTAACAGGACGGAAGACAGAAGGCACCGCTCCGATTCTGATTTCGCCCTTGAGTCCTTTGAGTTGCGCGACCCCCGGGACGCGGTCCGCCTCTGGCGGATGCCGCTACTGTCTGCTGTCTTCTGTCT
>JACQUA010000265.1 GCA_016210565.1 Chloroflexota bacterium | reverse complement strand
CCTATAAATTCACAGTCCCAATCCCAAGGGGGGCTCCAGTACCAATACTTCCTCAGAAAGTAGAATGATCCAAAGCCCAACCCTATTGGCCACCACGCCATTAAGCGACCATACCATCCGGGGCTTGAGGGTATTTCTGACGGCTGCAGCTGCCAACGTGCCTTTCGAGAACGAAAGTTCATTATACGTAGATGAATGGATACTCCAAGGCCAATCATTGCCGGTGCCAAAGAAACCCCTATCGAAAGGTCTACCTTTGGAGGTTTGGCCAGCCCCCACTCGGCCAGATGCTTCGTAAGGAGAGCAATACCAAGTAACGCAAGGCCGACGGCCCAAGTCTCATGTTGTCGGTATGTCTTCAGGTCTTCGAACCATAGCTGCCGGTCAGTTGGCTCATTGTTGGGCATAGAGGATCCTCCCTTCTTTCCATGGCCTTCCTTCCCAGCGGACCATTACTCTCCCCAGCAAGCAAATATACAGGGGTCATAGCTCTGAACCAGAGCCTTCTGAAAGCCCTACCGTGAAGCCTCAACCGTCTCCACCGTTACCACCTGCTTTCGATCACTTGGACGATAGTAGAGCCGTTCAAAGCCAATAACCTCCCCGGTTTTGCAATCCTTGATGAGGATCACTCCTTCGCCTGTCTCCTCACAGACCTGATCCTGCGAGGGCTCCCTCCAGTAGATAGTAAGCGTCTCCCCTACTGGATCGTGGATCACGCGGATGTAGGCCATACCGTTTCTCCTTCTTTGATCTTATCGCTGTTCCTCATCTTATCTTGGCACAGCCAGGAGCATCGCGTCCAGCAGCCGCTTTTCGTTGCTTCCTGTTGGGTAGAGGGCCGAGAGGGCGTTGGCGAGCCGTAGGAATTCAGGGCCACGGTCCTGCTCGGCTTTGAGAAGCGCCCGCAGTGCGTTGGCCTGACCGCCAGCCTGCAGGAGCATGGCAGCATGAACGCGGTTGAGCGTCGTCGCTTCGCTTTGGGTCTCAAACGCCTCGGCTGAAACTTGGGTGATGGCTTTCTTCCAGGGCCTGCGGCCATGAACTTTAATCCCGGACCCTGCCCCTTCTGGACTTGTGGGGAAGAGGGTCAACTGCACGATGCCTGTAGGGCTCCGCTCCAGTTGGTCAGCGAAAGCTTGAGCTCCCTCCTTTCCAAAAAGCTGCCTGGCCCGCTCTGAGACTGACAGGAGACGAACGACGCCTTTCTTGGTCTCGATGATGCGACCTTCCCAATCGGGCAGGTGGATACCCAGGGGCTGAGCGAAGCGACGGACCACGTCGAAGACCAGGCTAAACCCTATCGTTTTACCCCGCGGAACTTCGTCTTCTTCGTCTTCCTCCTCCAAGGCCTCCTCATCGGATTTATCCGCACCCCCGTTCATTGCGCCGAGATTCGTGCTCTGAAGGGTCCAGAGAAAGAGCGCCGTCAGGCGGGCATCCTCTTCCAGGGCTCCGGCCACGCTGTTGCGCGCCCGGGCCTCGGCAGTGCCAAGTATCTGCTCCAGCGCTGTTCGGCCGACTACCTCCCAGACCTTCTCCAGGAATTCAGGTAGGCCAATTCTCGGCCCTCTGCAGTCTCCACCTTGGGGTAGCGGCTGAAGATCTCTAGGGCTGGGCCAATGCAGGCAAAAACGAGGTCGGCCCCACGGATGCCTTCCGATTGGAGCCGTTCCATCCAGTCGCCGACACGTTTGGGAAGTTCTCGAAGGACTTGACCCCAATCGCCCACAAGGGTGTCCTCGGGCCGCGGGCGGCAGATGAGGTGAACGCTGGTCGCGAGGGCGGCGGAGTCGCGGGCGCGGAGGCGTGAGCCCATTTCAGTGGCGATCGGCCATGAGCCAGTTATCACCAAGCCTCCTTGGATCATGCCTGAGAGAAGCGCCTCCCAGCCTTCGGTGGTCTTGTGGGCGAAGACGACACAGCCGACGCCATCCTCTTTCAGCACGCGACGACCTTCAGTGAAGGCCATGGCCATCGTCTCCTCAAACCATGTGCGGTCCTTGGGTCGGCCGTTGTCGCGCTTCGTCTCGTCCTGCACCGCCTCGCGGGTCTTCGGCGTGAGCGGGTTCGTGGGATCGAAGGGATCGCTCAGCAATGGATGCCCGGGCAGTGCGCGCTTGAGCCAGACGAGGAAGAAGTCCGAGAGGTCGGCGTAGGGAACGGCGTCGTAGTAGGGCGGGTCGGTGAACCAGATGCTTGCGGCGTCATCTGGAAGCGGGTTCTCAGTCGCATCGGCGAGTTGTATCTGCCCCTGCGCTCCGATCAACGTACCGGCCCCAGCCACGCAGTTGACCACCACTCCAAGCGAATGCTCGTAACTGCCCGTCGAGGACGACAGCGGCACAGCTTCTGCGAAATCCCAAACGACTGGAAGCGCTTGTCGCCCGAAGATTCCTTCGACTGTCTCCATGTATGGCTGAGGACGCCACCGCGACAGAGCACAGTTGCGCTCCAGGACATGGCTTAGTGCTTGAGCTAGAAGCTCAGAGAGCAACGCCGAGTCTCGAGAGGAATGCCGTGCCTTCTGCTGGAAGACGTAGAGTGCCACCTTCTGCCGGGCCGTGAAGAGATCACCCCACTGGAGCATCCCATATCGTTGAACCGAGAAAGCCCGTCCAGCACCAGAACCACCTCCTGTTGGTGTCGGCTCATCTGGTACCAGGCAGAGGCCATCACGCTTACTCCCTCTCCCACCGGGAGAGGAGTGGGATGAGGGTTCCGGTTCCCATTCCTCGATGACCTCCATGAGCCGCTTCCGTGCCTTCCAAACTGCCTGGTAGTCCTGCTCCACCGGCAGCCGGTAATGGCGACCCGACTCCCCTGGCCGTAGCGTCACCACGGCCAGGAGACGCGCTCCATCGACTCGTCTTCCTTTTTCATCGAAGACCACATCGGCCCCGCCGCGCTGAGCCGCCAGTTGCGCCCGTACGCGTTCCGGTGGCAGGACAGTTCCGCAGCAGAGGCAGGTCGCCTTCGCCCGTGTAACCGTGCCAGGGAGCACCTCTCTTTCCACCTTGGGCTCAAAGATCTCCCACTCTACATCAGGTGCCTGTCCCCCGGGTCGCACTACCCTGTACCGAAGCGCCCTTTTTCGGTTCGCCTTCTTGCAAAGCCAGAAGGAGCGCATCAACGGGATCTCTGCCCCGCAGTTGGGCGATTCGCAGCGCACCGTCCTCGCCCAGAGGTAGGCGATAGGCCGGGCACCGTCGGGATCGATGGGATAGAACTCGGCCAGCTCCTTTTCCGCCACCTGCTTGATCTCGGCTCCTACGCGCCGCAACTCCTTGGCCAGTCCTGGCCCATGTCGGGGAATGTCTTTCAGCATCACCTTGAGGATTAGGCAAGCAACAGGGTTCAGGTCGCTGGCGAAGGCCTCGCACCCAAGCCGGAGCGCCTCCAGCGGGATCGAGCCGCCCCCGGCAAACGGGTCCACCACCAGCGGCCTCTCCTCGCCATAGGCCGCCTCGATGAGACCACGTCCTACTTCCAGGTAGGTTCGGTTTGCCGAAAGGTCCCAGTTGGCGAAGTCTCCGATAAACTTAAGAAGCGCCGACCGTAGGTCCTCATCCTTGGGTCCCACTTTGCCCGGCACACGCGGCAGAAGCTCTCGCGCTTTTTGTTTGAAGTCCTCTGGACAGTACTCGTCGCACGGATCCGGAAGCAGCAGCCCTAAAAGCATCGCCCGGCACGCCGCCAGCGGCCGGCGTGCCCACCACAGGTGCAACGTAGACGGATGCCCATGTCGGATGGACTTCTCTCGCACCGAGTGCTTCGACACTGCCGCAATAGGGAAATCTACCTCGGCCAGGCGTTTACATTCTTTGGGGATCATGTCATTATACCCAATTCATTACCCATTAGATTCGGTGCTACTGAGATTTCCAAAGTAGGCCCTGAGGACCCCCAAAAGGCCTTTTGATTTCTGGACACTTTTTTTATAGCCCCTCTTGAGCCCTTTGCTGCATAATGGAGAGAAACAGAAACCAGGGAGGGCAAAGAGATGGGCATTGTG
>JACQUA010000027.1 GCA_016210565.1 Chloroflexota bacterium | reverse complement strand
ACTATATATAGCATACAGATTTCAGGAAGTCAAGAGGGAAAAGCAGAAAAAATCCGGAAAATTCTTTCAGCGGCTAAGGATCAAGGGCCGCGGCGAACGGGATTGGAGAGGGCTTCTCCCAGTGTCTGAACCACAGATCCTGGAAATGCAACTCAGACACTGGCAGCGGAGCTTCTTCCCCCTTTCGCAAAAGGGGGATACAGGGGGATTTTGTCTCGTGGCAAGAAGACTTTTCGAATCCCCCTTAACAGGCTGTCCAAAAAGTACTCCAGGGGAGTATATGTTTATATCTGACACCTCGACCCGCTCAGATATGAGCAAATTCCTTTTTAGACAGCCTGTTAGTCCCCCTTTTCCAAAGGGGGAGAAGGATTGACCGATGACATGCATTAGTTTATGCCGCTCCGTGTACTGTCTGAGTTGCAGATCCTGGACTCCCGGCACAGTCACGACAGGATTGACTTTTGTTTGGGGCTACGTTATCATTTCGCAAATGTTGCTTCGGTGAGACTGGAGATAAGAGTAGGGATTGTCACCGTCGCTGTGCCTGAACGTAGCGTCGCTGCGACAATCCAAAGTGGCGACACTGTATGGACTAATAGCATAGTTGTCTCCGCGCTGCAGGCATCTCTGCAGGGAGCATGGGCATGATGACTGGTGGCTTTCAATCTCAATGCGTGGGAGATAGCTGGGATAGTTCGCCATCACGGTCCTCGTTGTGCGTAGCAAGGAATCCGGGAGGATGGTCATGTCTGGTAGGATAGTCGGCAAACAGAGGACATCATGAAGAGAGAGGCCAGTCCGAGGCGGCGCCCGGCAAAAGACGAGTTAACGTCATTTCATGCATTGGTGCGGTGGGGTGTAGCCGCGCCCCATTGCAACCATGACATGGAACCAGACTTCCAGGAGACTAAGAATGGGTCAATCTGTTATACCAAGCAACCTGAGAATACTTGAGAAATTATTGCGCAAATATCCTGATATCCCCCCGGAAGTTGTGATAAAGCAAGACCTCCTGAGATTGGGCCAGGGATTTAGCGACCACGCCCTGGCCGCTGCGGCTGGCGCTGACAAAAAGCCTTATGATCTATTCTCCCATGACCTGGTTCCAATGTCGGATATGCAGCAACAGGAGTATTCAAAGGTTCCTCATTACTTCATAATTAGGGGAGGGCCTTACAAGCTGAGACCCGTCATGGTCGTAACGGCAATAGCTGGCGACTCTCCGTACCTGATCGATGTCATTGACGGTCGCCTTAAGTTGCGTTTGGATGGAGTAGCTATCGCTGACGTGGGCTATCGCGCTCCTTTCAGGTATTATTCCAGCTCGTTCCCGGATGGCGTCCGGTATGAGGATGTTATCGCCAGGGGTAATCATATTATTCCTTTTCATTTCTGCCAGTACTGGAGTGCAAGCGAGGAATGCAAGTTCTGCGATATCAACGAGAATGCCCGGCAAGCGAAACAATTGAAGGCTGATGCGATGAAAGCACCCGTTGTGCCAGTGGAACGGGTGGCCACAGTGGCCAACGAGGTAGCAAAGGAGGTTTGGGAAAGAGACGGGTATCCAGCGCCTATCAATTTTATGATCAGTGGAGGCACCATAACCGGTCGGCTTCATGGACTGAAAGAAGATGAATTTTACCTTCGTTATGTCGAGGCTGTCAAAGAGGGAGGCCCCCGGCGTTATGTGACTCTGGCTACCAACGCCGCGGATAAAGTGACCTTGAATGAATATCATCGTAGAGGGGTAGACTCCTACTACCCCAATTTAGAAATTTGGGACAAGCGTCTCTTTGAGTGGATCTGCCCTGGAAAAGCTAACCGGGTGGGTTGGGAGGAATGGGTGAAGCGAATGCTAGAGGCAGTGGACATTTTTGGGGAGGGCAATGTCCGTCCAGCCCTCGTTTGTGGGGTGGAAATGGCTCAACCCCACGGTTTTAAGACCATCAACGAGGCGGTAAAGTCCAATACAGAGGGCTTTAGATTTCTTATGGCTCACGGACTGAATCCTAACTTACATGTATGGCTCCGCGAGCCTAACTCCTACTTGCAGAAAAAACATAATCAGCCGCCGGTTCCTGCCGAATACTACCTCCAACTCGTGCGCAACTATTATGAAAACTGGATACGATATGAGGTGCCCTGGCCTCGCCGTATATCTGCCAGCCCTGAGTTAAGGATCATGGCATTTCTCAATCATATTGGCGATGACTATGTGCTACTTACGGAGCAACAAGATTACGAAAATCGGGCCTTACGGGCTTTAGAAAAGGCAGGTGCTATATGGTGTTATGATTCCAAAGAAACACCCGTGCAATCGGCGATAGTCTAATGGAAGCTGGCACTGGTGCGCTTGATGAAGCGATTGTCAGATTCGAAGATATTCCTCCCCACAGGACAGAGGTCCCCAAGAGGAAAGCCATTTTCGCGGATTGCCTGTCCGGGAGAAAGAAGGCGCCGTATGGAGTCATAACGCGAAGGGAACTCCTGCATATTCTGAATCCGTAGCCACGGTGAAATTCGAAGTTGGAGGTGAAAATCCATGATTGGCAAAATGATACGCAATGTGAGTTTGATGGGGGCAACTCTATCTCTGGTGATCTTGTTGTCCTGTGCGCAGGCTGTCCCTGCCACGACCAAAGAGACTGGCCCCACCGGCGCAGCCGGGCAAATTACGGTACAGCAACAGGGATGGGAACAGGACTGGCAGCACACCCTGGCCGCGGCCAGGCAAGAAGGCAATCTGAGCATATACACCGCGGTAGCCAGCGGCGAGCTCCGCGTTCAGGTCGGCAAGTGGTTCAAAGACAAATTCGGGCTCGACATAGACTGGACCCCGATCCCGGCGGCGCAAGTCGGCCCGAAGGTCTTCCGGGAGCGCCAGGCGGGGATATATCTCGGCGATATTCAAATGGGGGCGCTCTCCAGGCAAATAGGCGAACTCAAGCCTGCGGGAGCCCTTGACCCGATAAAACCCCTGCTTGTCTTGCCTGAAGTCCTGGACAAGACAGTTTGGTTTGGCGGTGACATAGCCTGGGTGGATAATGAGAAAATCTATACCCTTAACGCTCTCCTTGCCCCCGAATACAGACTCGCCATAAACACCAACCAGGTAAAACCTGGCGAAATCAAGGGCTACAAGGACTTGTTGGACCCTCGCTGGAAGGAAAAGATTATCCTGATCCATCCCGTTTTTAATACGAGACCGATCGCCATTATGGTCACCTTCCTGGGCCCGGATTTCCTGAGGAAATTGGGCGAGCAGCGCCCCGTGATAACAGACAACCACCGGCTGGCTATAGAATGGCTTTCCCAGGGGAAATATCCGGTTTACGTATTTAGCCAAATAACGGAAGTCACTGATTTCATCCGTGCGGGGGCGCCAGTGGCACAGGTGATACCTGAAGAAGGGGGCACCCTCGGTGGAGCGACCATGGCGATATCATTGTTTAATCGCCAACCCCATCCCAATGCGGCTAAAGTGTTCCTGAATTGGTGGTTGAGTAAGGAACTGGGCGTTTCTCTTAGCCGTTTTGTCGGCGCGCAGTCGGCCAGATTGGACGTGCCGACTGACCATCTGCCTCCAGCCGACGTCCGCGATCCCAAGCTCAAGTTCGTGATCGCAGACACCGAGAACTTCCAGATCGAGCAGGCGAAGCTTCGAGATCTGACACAGGAAGTATTTGGCGCCCTCATGAAGTAGAAGTGGCGACAAACCCGCCCTGTTCCCGGGGCTGATGGTCATTAACGAAATAACCTGACCGAATCGACACTAATGCAAAAGGATTAACCCAGATTATGCGTGCTGGGCGGGGCACGTGGTGCATGGCTTTAGCCTTGCCGGGGTGGTCTGCGTCCCCACCCGCAGAGCTAAAGCTGTGCACTACGCCCCCCACGACGTGCATGGAATGGGATTAAATAGCTGCTGCATCGCTGCGGTGAAACGAAAACCATGGACTTTCACCACAGAGGCACGGAGAACACAGAGAAGAAGCAGTCAGCCGTGGGCTATCAGCTTTCAGCCCCCACCTACCCCGGTGGGGCGGTCCGACTGCTGATAGCTGATAGCTGAGAGCTACTCCGTGCCCTCTGTATCTCTATGGTGAACATTGCCCATTAGATAATGCGTCTGTATAAATACCTTTGGCTCCGAGCTTCTGGTATCGATTTCGTGATCATCGCTGATTTCCCGGGGCTGCTGGCGCCGAAGCGCCATACCGTTTCGGAGGCCAAAGGACGAGTGGCAAGGCACGACCTTCCCTCAGCAATTTTCCCTGTTCGCAGTCTCCGCTGCTCTTGAGGCAGGTTCTTCTTTCCTGAAGTAATGCCACAGGTCCACCATTACATCATTAAAGCCGCAGGCCCGGCAGCGATCCATGCCAGGAAAGGGGAATTTGTGCTTCTCCAGGAGCTCCATAGAACCCATAAAAAGTTCAGTGAAGTATTCTAGCGGTGGGGAAGCCTGGCCAGGTAGCGCCGAGCCATGCTCGCTGTAAAATATGCTCAGTTTCGGCAGGACATCGTGCTCCATTAGGAAATCCAGACCCTGCAAGGTACTCTTGACTGCCGACCGAGTGTCTTTGAAACCCCAGGGGGGAGCCATTTCCACTCCCCCTACAAAATTAGATAACACTTTGCCCCGCCCAAAGACATCTACCCCTTTTATCATCCGCCTTATCCATTCTTCCCGACCAATGAACCTGGCCTTCCCAGGGCAGAGGATATTGAAGAGTCTCTCATCCCACACTTCCATGTTCATGGTGATTGCCGGCAGACCCGTCTCCCGTATTCTCTTCAGATATTTTTCCTCCCGGGCAACTATCGACATGTGAGCAGGGTACCATAGCCCGGCAAAGGCGTCATTGATGGCGTTCAAGTAAGAACAGTTGACAGCCGTTTCCCTTTCTGGATCCAGGATGGCGCCACCGGTTATCGTGAAATGACGAAACACGGGTTCATTTTCGAACACTTCCTTGATCACTCCGGCCGCGGTCCTGGGACTGACCCGGCCAACCTTCAGCCCTCCCTTCCGTTTCTCCTCTAGAAAGCTACCTATGTCACAGTATTTGCACTGGTCTCCCGTTTTCCAAAACTCACAATAATCGCTCATGCTGAAACTGAAGTTATCGAGGCCTCGCTGGCTTATCACCCTGGAATACGGCGTCCCATCGGGTAAGACCCTGGACAGGGACCTGGGTTTCGGTATGAAGTAGATCTCCTCGAGAGGCGTGAGACCCAGCCGATCATCAGCAAAAAAGAACCTCTTATCTCTGATATCGATGGTAAAGGGCGAGGCTGAGTTTTGCTTAAACTGTATGACAGTATCGTCCTTCTTCAAGCAAAACCTTGCCGGGATCTTGACTTTCTGGTCTGCGTGTGCCTCCGAACCATCCGCGGAATAGGAAAATATGTGGTACTCTCGATTGAGTATATCCAGTTCCTGAACTGCTTGCCGGGCGGCCGGTGTCAGTTTTGTGCCCTTCCTCAAGGCTTCTATCTTGACCAGCACAGGGGAAGGAATTTCGGGAAAGGCCGCCGACGCTTTTTCAAAGTCCATCTCCTCCCCTTGCGGCGGCAACTGTGCCTTGCTCATACTATATATCCTCCCGGGCGGAACAGACCGCCCATGCTTGATACTCTATCGTGGTGATGATAGCCAGCATAGCATGCCTATGTTAGCCGAGGGCGCGACACTTTGTCAATTGGTTTTTGTTGGTTGTCTTGGTTGTCAAAGCGGTTTGACATGGGGAGCACAGCAGTATACTATGGAAAAACATTTTGGAAAGCAGTGATGGTAAGCCGATGCCGCGCCAGTCAGATGAAAGCGCGTTTCCCCTCTTTGAAGAGGAGGACAAATGCAAACACGCTGGTCGCTATGCAGTCGGGCTCGTCCCTGAGCACGACCTCCAAATCAGCGATCTTGCAGAATGTGAGCGAAATGGGTTAATATCACCTGACGCCTGGATGAATCTGAAGGGGGGCATAATCGAAACGGGAGCAAAGATGACTCAGCAGAGCACAGCGAGCAATATACAGCGCACAGAAAATCTATTTCACAACTATCCTGACATACCACCGGAAATTGTAGTAAAGCAAGACCTCCTGAGACTGGGGGAAGGATTCAGCGACAGTGCCCTTGATGTGGCCTCCGCCGCGGAGAAAAAGTCCTATCGTAAGTTCTCCATGGACCTCGTCCCCATGTCGAGTATGAAGCGACAAGAGTATCTAAAGGCTCCCGAAAACTTCTTTATCAAGGGAGGGATTTACAAGCTACGCCCCGTGGCCGTGCAAACCAAATTGGCTGCCGATTCTCCTTACTTGGTCGATGTAATTGATGGTCGCCTCAAGCTGCTTCTGGACGGAGTAGCGATCGCCGATGTCGGCTATCGCACCCCTCTGAAATACTATACTAAGTCCTTCCCGGACGGCACTTCTTACGGGGATATTGTCGGTGGAGGTTACAGCATTGCCCCTTTCCGTCTTTGCCAGTTCTGGGGGATCCAGGAAGAATGTAAATTCTGCGACATCAATGAGAATGCCCGGCAGGTAAAGAAGTTTAAGGCGGATACACTGTCAGCGCCGGTTATGACAGTGGAACAGGTGGCGACGGTGGCCAATGAGATAGCGAAGGAAGTTTCGGAAAGAGACGGGTATCCAGCGCCTATCCGTTTCGCCATCAGTTCAGGTACCATAACCAGTCGGCTTCACGGGATCGAAGAGGACGAGTTCTATCTTCGTTATGTCGAGGCTATTAAATGGGCCGGGCCCCGGCGCTACGTGACTCTAGCCACCAACGCCAAGGATAAGGAAACTCTAAAGGGGCATCGCAGCCGGGGGGTAGACCACTGTCATCCCAATCTGGAAGTCTGGGATAAGCGTCTGTTTGAGTGGATATGCCCTGGAAAAGCCAAAAGAGTTGGTTGGGAGCAATGGGTGAGGCGGCTTGTAGAAGCGGTAGATGTTTTCGGAGAAGGCAACGTTGCTTCTACCTTCGTTTGTGGAATGGAAATGGCTCAGCCGTATGGTTTTAATACCGTCGATGAGGCGGTAAAGTCCACCACGGAGGGCATCAAATTCCTGATGTCCCACGGGGTCCATCCCCGCTTCACGCCATGGGTTCGGGAGCCTGGCTCATACTTGCAGAAAAAGTATGACCAGCCGGCCATCCCCCCGGAATTCTATCTCCAACTTCTGCGCAACTACTATGAAAACCATAAACGATACGGTTTATCTGTGCCCCATCGTATATCCTGCTATCTCGATCAAAGAGTCATGGGAACGGGCTTTAGTTTCTTTGATGACTACCTGATTATTACAGAGCAAAAAGACTATAGAAGACTGGCGTTACAGGCTCTGGAAAAGGGAGGCGCCATATGGAGTTGTAGCTCCAAAGACGCAGCCATGTAATCCACACATCCGGCAACCACGCAAGCAAACTGGAACTTGGAGGAGAAGAATCAATCGGGCGGAAATGGGGGTATTCCAGACGCCGCTCCAGACGGACGTATCTATCATTCGGGGAATGCAGTGGTTCCGGGCCAGCAAACCGCACCGGGGTGTTCGGCATCACCCACCGGATTGCGGTTCCCCGCCAGCGCCTGAAAAGGCTCCACGGAAACGGCGACTGAAAGCCATGCCCGGACATTCGATTTTTCGGCGTTAACCCGGACCATGCATGGGGACAAGGCTGGCTGCTCCTCGCGGGGCTAAAGCCCGACTTTGCAGTGTAAGACATTTTGTCCATGACCGCAAGCCCCGCGTTGGAGACAAAGAGAAAAGTGAAACCGCCAAATAGCCCAGGCATGAAATGGGATAAATGCAGTGACATTGGTTGTCGTTACGAAGGACGCAAAGCACTAATATCGGGCAAAGAGGTGCGGTTTTCGACATGCTCCACAAAGAAAGGGAACAGAAAACGTATGGAAAGCGGTTTTGACAAAGACTCATCGGGGGTGATTGATGTTGCCGGCCGGGCTCTGGTTGAACAGATTGCGGAGGCGGTGGACCAGCTTCGCGATGTAGAGGCCCTGCCTCTAGTGCAGAAAGCCCTCGAGCAGGGAATAGATGCTGACCTGATTCTGAGGGACGGCATCATGCTGGGGATGAAAAGGTTCGGGGATAAGTTCGGGAAGGGCGAGTACTTTCTTCCCGATCTGCTCCTGGGGTCTGACATCGCCAACAACTGCATTGCCAGGGTCACTCCACACCTGCGTTCCGCTCCCAAGAAGGCGGGCAGGGTCGTTATCGGGGCGGTGAGAGGAGACATTCACTCCATAGGCAAGGATCTGGTAGCCATGCAACTGCGCCTGGGCGGCTTCGAGGTCAGCGACCTGGGCATAGACGTCCCGACCATGAAATTCATCGAGAAGGCCAGCGAAACAGCTTCTGACATCATTGCTCTGTCGGCTTTTCTCACTTCCACGATCCCCTACATGGGTGAGGTGGTGAAATACCTCAAGGACGTGGGGCTGAGGAAGAAATTCCTGGTTATCATTGGGGGCACCGGTACCAGCGCCGACTATGCCCACCGCATTGGCGCCGACGGATGGGGCAGGGATGCCATGCAAGCCGTCGGCCTGTGCCAGCAATTGATGATTTCAACGGGACAGAGTCCGAAGTCGGGAGGTGGGTAAGCGTGAAAACCCATACCGGCATTGGGGGACTTAAAGAGTTCATCCGGCGGTCTCTGGATGGGCCGGTGATGAGGGAATTGGAATTTGACCTCAAGATGAGCCGCCAGCTCGGGCGACTCACCTCGGAATACTCCATCCGTTTTAATCCGGAGGAGATGATCTGCGACGATGCCATCGCCGATGCTATCTGGCAGGCCGCCCTGCAATTGCTGGAGAAAGTGGGCATCTACAACGCAGATACCAACCGGGTCGTTTTGCTGGGACGGCAAGAAGTGGAAGCTGCCGCTGCCATGGCGCCCAGGGAGTTCGTGGTGGGCGCGGGAAAGGATGCGGTCACGATAAGGGCCCGCTCTCATGACAGCAAAGCGCCCCCGGCCATTCTGGCGATACCTGCCAAAAGCTTTCGCCAAAAGGGCGGTGTCCAGACTTCTGTCACCGGGATGCTGGAGGCGTACAAATCCGATCCCGGGCCGTTGGGCGAGTTGGCCCGCAGACTCATGGACCAACTGGATGGCATTCCCTATCTGGCCGAGATTCCCGGCGAAATGATGTGGGCCGCGGCCATAGCCCGATGGCAGAAGGCTGTCGCCGAAGCGTTGGGAAAGCCCGGCCTCTGGCTGATCGGCGCCCAGGCCACTTCACCTCCGGCGGTTCTGGCTTGCTACACAGAGGAAGATCTCCTGAATAAATTCAACTCTCATATCTCGGCCTTTCTGATGCCAGAGTTAAAGCTTAAATGGGACGCTCTGCGGTTAGCTTATGCCGCTCAGGCCATGGGTGTGTATCGGTTCTGCGCCTCCGTATCTATCCTGGGTGGGTACTGCCGAAGCAATGAGGAGGCCGCAATCGTGGCCGTGGCGACGATGTTGGGATTCATGGTGTACGGTGGAGACGAGAAAGCCGTGCACCTTAATGTTGTGGACAATCACGGGAACTATACCGCAAGAGGCCCGCTTCAGGCTTCATCGGGAGCCCGCCGGGCTGCCGAGCGTCACTTAGGTATCCCCATTCATGGCAACCAGAATACCATGAACGGCCTGGGCACAAGACTCAGCCTGTATGAACTAGCTGCTCTGGCCCTGGCCCAGACAGGCAGCGGCATGGCCTGGAATGGACGGGGATACGCTTGCGCGCCGGGGCGGGATGGGGAATACACAACAGAATTGGATTGGAGATTCATGAACCGGGTTTCCCGGGGGGCAGCGGGACTGACCCGTGAAAGAACCAACGAACTGGTGGCAAAGTTGTTGAGGCTTTACGAAAACCAGGATGGCATCGATGAGGGCAAGCCCTTTGCTCACCATTACGATATTAAGACTCTAACGCCTTCTCTGGAGCTGGTTGCCTTGTATGATGGCGTGGAAGAGGAACTCCAGGGGCTGGGAATCCCGATGGCTTGATACCCTCGATGGGCAAACATCATGGAGCGAACAATCCGGTGTCCCTGCGGGAAATTACCTTACCGTATGTTCTCACCCTGGGACTGGGAAGTCATACCCGGGAAGGCGGACATCCGGCAGTCCTACCCCCCTGGGTACCCGCCTTCGCGGGTATAACAATGCGAGAACCGGTAACGGGCTCCGGAATGTCGCGTCTCGTCCAGTCCGCCCAATACTTGTCCGGTTCGCGCTCCACGAGGTACCCCGGCGCCATCACGAAAATGCACCTCTATTTTCGGTTGCATGGCTTCTTCCACCCCTTCCCGTCAGGCAGCTTTGGCCCTGGTCCGGCATCTTTGGCCAGGTAGAGGTTATTCTAGCTGACCACCCTGGTCAGTTTCCCTTTCCTGATGGGCTTCCGCCTCTTCGGCCCGCTGCGCTTCGCCCCGCAGAACGTAGCGCACCCCATCCACCCCCTTACAACAGCCGACAGCTCAGTCACAATGCCCTATAGAGGATATGTAATAGGTAAGTTTTCCCAAAAATTCGCTCGAGTGACGCGCTGCGTAGGGATTCGTGCTGAGTGGTAGGGCAGGTGTTTTAGTTGCCTGGGATGAAGGATTCAGGGGGGTCTTATCTTGTCGGGCTTTTCCTGGAAAGATATGAGTGAGTCTCCCCGGTTGGTAACGAGGTATAGAAGAGTATGAAGTGGCTGAGTTCCCTGTAAATGGGCCGTTTGGAGTATGCTCATTAGCACCTGGTGGTTCCTTGCCCCGTGAACTGACCGGCTGCCAAAAGTTATCTTTCTCATAATAACCGAGGCTCTTAATCCTCTCTCTGCTCTATTGTTGGTGGGCTCGATTTCTGGCTGGTCGAGGAAAGTGAGTAGCTCATTCTGGTGTTTGATGATTCTCTTCTTAAGCCTTCGAATATCCTTATTCTCCGTGGGGACAAAAAGTACTTCTAGCAGCTTCTCCTTGGTGACTTCTTTAGTTATCTTCAGCTCTTCAATAGTTTTCTTTCCCCGGTGAAACTCATTCCAGCTTTCTATGGCGCCTTTTATGGCCCCCTTTAATTTCTGGCAAAACAGCTCTTCCTGACCGTTTGGCCCGGAATTCTTTTCTTCTATCTTCTTGGCTTCGCGCAAAAGATGGGCCAGACATTTTTGTTTGCCTTCGGCTTTAATATTATCGTTGTAAGCCGAGTAAAAGTCGGAATGAAGTACACCTTCATATTTTTCACCCAGGGTATCCTTTACCACGGCACTTCCCCGGCTGTCTTCAATCCGGAAAAGAGCCACTTGCTTGTTGATGAACTCCCAGAGCCAGAAGTTTTTCCCATCGACCCGCCAACCGGTTTCATCAGCATGGATAAAGGGAGAATGGCGCACTACTTCCTTTATCTTTTGGTAGAGAGGCTCGCCGTTTTTGGCCATTTCCGTCTCAAAACGAAAAAGGGCCGGATGGGTAATAGCTAAGCCAAAGACATCTTGGGATAGCTTTACTACTTTACGGAAAGGTACCCCAATATAGCGTAGATATCCAAAGATGGCTCTGGCATTGGGACCAATGCGACTCCGGGGCGCTATTTCCGCGCTTGCTTCTCCGCTTTGCGAGAGTCCGTCCCGGACAGGATAAACTACCTTCTTACATTCCGGGCAATAGCCGTAATGAGAGCGATAGCAAGTCGTTACCGTTTTTACCTGGATATCCTCCACCACATGCTCTTCAAAGGACTTCTCATAAAGGGTAATCTTCTTTCCCCCACACCGGTGGCATCGGGCAGGGTAGATATCGACATAGTGATCAATTCTTCCGGGTACTCGCCGGGAGTTACCCCGATGGCCAAAGGAAGAGCCTCTCTTCTTTTTGTTTTCCTCTTTCTTCAAATTGGGTTTGAAGACTTTTAAGTTGGCCTCCCTCAGTTCTTGCTTCAGAGATTCCTTTTCTTTCCTGGAATCTTCGTTTTCCTGCTGTAGTGTTTCTATTTTCTCCCTGGCCAGATCCATTATTCTGGCCATCTCGTCCACCCTGTGGCTGAGATAATCCCGCTGCGCCAGCACTCTGGCGGCTGGCTCAAAATTGAGATGGGGACAGGCTTCTTTATAAGAACAAGCCACTTTTTTCCCTGAAACCAGCTCAGCCAAACTTATTTTCCTTTTATGTTTCTGACAGTATCTTCAGTCATAGCCTCTATTAGCTTCTCTAACCTTTTGTATTCAGCATGATACTTCTTGGCCAGAGCCACCCGGGATGACGGGATGTGCACTACCAGGGTCTTGCCTTCCTTCCGGTAGCCAAAATACGTGGCGGCGTGTCCTCCCTTTTCCCGGCAGGTACTACAATTCTTACCGCACTTCTTGTAGGCCACCGAAAGCGACCCTCTAAGCAAAGGCCCAATCTTTTCCAATATCTGGCGCATAGTCTTTTCTTTTTCTTGGTTCATGTACTGACCTCTCTTACCATAATATTATAGCAAGAAAACATAGTTTGTCAAGCCCCTCACAGGGTAATTGCTAAAAGAAAAAGATAATTGGAGGAGCCCTACCGGGAAGGCAATGAAAACCCTGAATCCAGTTCAGGGGACAGGCCGGGAATACAGAGGCAAAAATCCGCTGGCCAGTGGTCTCCTGCAGGTGGAGGGTGTTTCACACAATCTCTAAAATAAGGCTGAGCTGGGTTCGGGGCTGACTGAAGACGAAGCTACCGCGGCAAGAAATCTTCGGTATTTCGATGTGGAGAGGCAGAACCGCTTGACAGAATCTGTGAGCAGTGATATATTTCCTTTTAGAAAAACTAAACTATTACTGTTGTACTGCGTTGACGAGACTATTGTACCATTGACCGAGGAGCTCAGGCCAGAAAGCAGGCCGCGGCCGTTGTAAGTCTGGGTGACTGTTTCCCCGGTGGGATAACTGACCGTGACCTGGCGGTCCGCGGAGTCATAGGTGTAGCTGGTGGTGTAAGGCGTGCCGTCCACGGTGCGCTTCTCTTCAACGAGCCTTCCCCGGGCGTCGTACTTGTAGCTCAGGCTGCCCGAAGAATCGCTCATGCCGGTGCGCCGGCCCTTGCCGTAGTTGCCGCTACTGACGTCATCATAGCTGTAAGTAGCCAGGGTGTTGCCGCTGGACTTTTTCTCCTTGAGGCGGCTGAGCTCATCGTAAAGGAAGGTAAGGGCCTGGTTTTTGGCGTCGGTCTGGGAGGTCAGGTTGCCCTGGCTGTCATACTGGTAGCTCCACAGGCCCATGTCGGGGTCCGTCATGGAGGTCTTGCGGGAGAAGCCATTGTAGTTGATGACCGTCGTGTTGTTGGCGCTGTCCTTGACTTCGATGAGGTTGTTCAAGACATCGTACTTATAGGTGGTCGCAGCATAGATGGCGAAGGCGTCGTCCAGCTCCTCCACCCTGGTGAGCCGCCCGAAGGCATCGTTGTCGTAGCGCTTCTTCTTCCCGCGTTCGTTGGTGGCCGTATCCTGCCAGTCGGTGTAGACGTGGGCGATGGTGGTATTGTCAGCGTTCGTTCTTCCGGTCAGGCGTCTCAGGGCGTCGTACTGGAAAGTCGATTTCCTCCAGGCCGTTTCGGCGGCTTTGTAGCCGCTCAGGGAGGTCGAGGCCAGGTCTTGCGGGATGTACTCCCTGTCCACGAGGCCCCGGTCGCTGAAGGTGGTGGTGGTGACAATGGTCCGGTCCGTTTCGCCTTTGGCCTGTACCTGCGCCACCCGGCCCAGGCCGTCGAAGTACTTCTTGCCCCAGAGGTTGCTGGACCCGTCTATCTTCTGGACGCTGTAGATGTGCTGCTGGTTGATAGTACCCCAGTTCTGGTACTGGTGCTGGATGGTGGGACTGCCCGAGGAATCCCCGGGGCGGATGAGCTTGGTAGGCCGCCAGAAGGTATCGTACTCGTAGCTCGTGGTCTGGCCGTTGACATCGGTCTCCGAGGTCATCCTGGCGCCGGTGTAGTTCCAGGCGTAGTTGTCTTCCATCCGCTGGGCCTGTCCGCTAACCAGGGGCAGGGTCTTTTTGGTCACAAAAGTGTGGTAGGTACTGTCGTACAGGTAGTCGGTCGTCCTCCCGTTGGCGTCGGTCTCGGTGAGTACATTCCCATAGCTGTCATAGGTCTTCTGCCAGTTGACGGCGCCCTGGCTGGCCGGGTCATACTTTTCCAGTTTGGTGAGGTCGCCCTTGGTTGGCTGTTCAGTGTAGCTGGCGTTGCCATCGTAGAAATAGCGGCTCTCCGCCTTGAGCCCGTCGCCGGCGTCGTCCGTTGTCTTGATGCCTGAGTAGGTCCGTTCCCGCTTCATCTTGTCCAGTATCCACGCAGCCGTGTTCCAGGAGAAGAGCCGGTAGGTCGTGGCGTCATCGTCGGCGGTGCTGATGTCGCCGTAGTTGTAAATGGTATATATGTTTCCCCTCATGTCAGGGGTGTACCTGGTCCTTTGCGTCTTGCCGCCGGTGGTGACATCGGTCTGGTAGAGATATACGTTCCACTGCCAGGTCAATTTCTGCAGGCGGTTGTTGCCGGTGTCGGCAACAAAAATGAAATCGCCGTAAAAGGAAACGTCTATGCCCTTCGGACTCGAGAAGGCGCCGTTGTCAGTGCCCTGCACTCCAAACTGGGTGATGAACGTTCCGTTGTTGGTGTACTTACGGATGCGGTGATTGCCTTTGTCCACAACATAAACGCCCGGAGCGGCCCCGTCGACGGCTACCTTGGTCGGGCTATTCAACTGGCCGGCGCCGCCCCACTGCCCCTGGTAGGCCCCGCCGCTGCTGAACGTCTTGACGCGGTTATTGCCGCTGTCCACCACGTAAACAAGGTCCCAGTAGTCAACGGCGACCCCGGTGGGCAGGTTGAACTGCTCGTTGCCGGTACCGTAGCTGCCCCACTGCGACACGTAGTTTCCTGCCGAGTCGAACTTCTGGATGCGGTGGTTGCCGGTGTCGGCCACGTAGACATAGGCGCCGTCATAGCTCACAGCCACGTCCTCGGGGCTGGCGAACTGGCTGTTGCCGCTTCCGGGAGACCCCCACTTGGCGACGAATCCGCCGGAGGAGTTGAACTTTTGAATGCGGTTGTTGCCCGTGTCCACCACGTAGACGTAGACGCTGCTACCTTCCACGCCGATACCGATGCCTTTGGGCGCGTTGAACTGGCCGTCCCCGGTCCCGTAGACGCCGAACCTCGCCAGGTATTTGCCCTCGGCGTCGAACTTCTTCACTTCGTGCAGGCCAGAGTCCACCACGTAGACGTCGGCGTTGTTGTACTGGGCCACGTCCTCGACCGTAGAGAACCGGCCGTTGCCGGAGGCATAGGCGCCCCACTGGGCGTTGTAGGCGCCGGCGGCGCTTATCTTCTGGACGCGGTTGTTCCCTTCGTCGCTGACGAAAACGTAGCTGGCGCCCAGGGCGGCGACGCCGCGGGGGCTGTTGAACTCGCCGTTGCCGCTGCCGCTCACGGGGTTGCCGCCGCCGTCCACCTTGCCCAAATTCCAGAGGAAGTTGTAGCTGGAATTGAATTTCTGGATCCGGTGGTTGCCGGTGTCGGCGACAAAGATGTTCCCGCTGCTGTCCACCGTCAGGCCGTGGGGGCTGGCGAACTGCTCGTTCCCGGTCCCGCTGGAACCGAACTTGCTGACGAAGGTGCCCGAGCTCGTGAACTTCTGGACGCGGTGGTTGCCGGTGTCAGCTACGTAGACGTAGCCGCTGCTGTCCACGGCGATGCCGTAGGGCGACTGGAACTGCCCGTCAGCGGAGCCCTGGCTGCCCCAGGAGGCGAGCTGCTGACCGGTCGAGGTGTATTCTACCACCTGGTGGTTGGCAGAACTGACAACATAAACATGGGCGCTGTCGGGCGACACGGCCACGCCGGAGGCGCCGGCGCTCCAGGAAGCCACGAACGGCGCGTAGTCCGCGAATTTCTGGACGCGGCCGTTGGAGGCATCCGCCACGTATACCTTGCCATCGTTGCTTGCCGCGATGCCCTGCGGGTTGTTGAACTGGTTATTCTGGTTGCCGCTCTCGCCCCAGCGCGTGACGAAGGCGCCGTTGCTGTCGAACTTTTCCACCCGGCTGTTCCCTCTGTCGACGACATAGACGTTGCCGCTGCTGACAGCCACGCCCCACGGGCCGTTGAAATAGCCGTCGTTGGTGCCATAGCCGTCCCACCTGGTCAGAAAAGTGTACTTGGGGTTCGCGGAGTCCCAGAACGACGTCGTATCCCACAGCCAGTTGTTGACAGTCTCCTGCACCAGGTTGCCGCCGGCGTCATAGCGCCGCGTCTTGTACTCCCGTCCCGTGATTTTCTCCCAGTCCTTTCCCGAAGCGCTGTCATAGCCTGTGGTGTGGAAATAGCGCCAGGCATAGTTGCCGGCGGCGTCGGTTTCTTTCACCTTGCGAAAACCACGGTAGCGGGCGGTCCATCCGCTGCCCAGGTATTCGGGGCTGCCGTCATAGGTATAGGTGTAGGTCTGATTCGGGCCGATGCCGGCGTTTATGGTCCTGCCGGTGACCACCTGCCTGGTCCAGACATTGTTGCTGCTGCTGGTGGGCGTCTGGGTATAGGAAAAGGTGACCGTGGCTCCGTAGCCGTTGTTGGCCGAGCTCAGGCGCGGCCAGTACAGGTCGGCGGCATTCCCCGGGTTGCCGTTGTAGTAGGGACCATCGGCGTCCCGGAAGAACGTGGCCAGGTCTTGATAGCTGAAAGTCATAGCGGGCAACGCGCTGCTGCCGTCGGCCCCTATTTGGGTGACCGAGTCAAGCTGGTGTTTGCCGGCGTAGTAGATTCCGCCGTAATCCGACGAGGAGACCCGGTCGGTCGTGGCGTAGGCAAAGGTGTATTTCCTGGTCAGGACGCCGCCGACCTTTATTTCGATGTTGTCCAACTGCCGGTTGTCCATCACCTTGGGTACCGGGTAGCCGGCCGTGGAAAGGGGGTTATCTCTGCGGACTAAACCATCGGCGGTATTTTGATAGTAGCTGGAGTTAAATGTCACCGTCACCTGCCCGCCGCTGTAGGTCATCTGGCTCGGGTAGGCGGAACGTACCGAGCTGTTCCACACATACTGGTTGTAGCTCACGGTGGCCTGGTTGCTGGTGCTATGGGTGTCCTGCATCAGGCTGAGGTCCCAGCGGTAGAACAGGGGAGAGCCGGACTTGTCATAGTATTGCTTGGAGTCCGAGGCGCCGCCGAACCGGTAATAAACGCCGCCGCGGTCCCAGACCTCCCACTTCTGGTTGGCCTCGTCGCGGACGATTTTGTAAAACAGGTCCGGCTTCGTGAAGTAGCTGTCGCTGGAACGGAAAATCTCGTAGCCCAGCCCCCCGACCTCCATGTAGTACTCGTTGGCTTCTTCATCGTAGCTGATGTAACCGGGGTGCAGGGACCACCCGATGCCGGCCCACGATCCCAGGGAGCGTTTGTTCTTCATGCCGTCGGCGCGGCCGCTGTCGTAGACCAGGTTCAGGCGGGGTTTGAAACCGCCCGGCGCGGGGGGAAGCTCGATGGGGTAGTCCGTCTTGACTGTCCCCGAGTGCAGGTTAGCTTCAAAACCCATAATCATGGCAGGCCCGGCGATGGCCGGGTCGGCCTGCTCGCCGTAGTAGCTGAAGTGGTTCGTGGCGGCCGTGAGGGTCAGCGTAGTCGCGTTGAACTGGCTGGCTACCGGCTTCCAGCGGCGGTCCGTTTCGTCAAGATAGTAGAGCTTGAGCGACTCGTAGTTGAGGCCCCTCACCTCCCTGGCGGTGTTGGTAATGGTAATGGCAGCATCCTTGAGCAGGGATGTTACCGGCGCGTTGTTTCGTTTGGCGGCATAGGCGTTGATGTCCAGGAGTTTTATCATCCTCATGCCGGTGGAAGCCGGTGGCGGCAGCACGCGCACTTCCACCCGCACCTCTTCGCTGAAGGCGCCGGCGGGAAGGCGGAGACTGGTTCTGCCGTCCCGCGAGGTCAGGACCGCCTCTTGGTCAGGGGTTACGGTTGCGGCGATTGTCTCGACGGCGAAGGCTGAGGGGGTGGGCGGAGGAGTTGAGGCCGGAGTGGGAGACGCGGCCGCGGTGGAAGTGGGAGTTGCAGAAGCCTTGGCGGTGGGTGTGGGTGAAGGGGAGGGGCCGGGTGTGGCCGTCGGAGCCGCTGCCGGCGATGGAGAGGGCGTCGCCAATGGCGGCGGAGAGGCCGTCGGGGATGGCGGGAGCGGGGTGGGACCGGGGCTGGGGGTGAGCGATGGGACCGCCGAGGGAGAAGCAGTGGGCGGTGGGGTAAGGGTGGGGGAGGGAGTGGGTGAGGGGGGAGGGATAATCTGGGCAAAAACATCAAGGGGGAAGACGGCCGCAGACAGCGGGCTGGCAGGCGGGAGGTTGGGGCCGGCGGCAGCAACGTCCCTGGCTGGGCCGGGACTCGCAAGGACGGTTGACCCGTACTGCCCGGCATCAGCCATAGATGCGCCCACTACCGGTGGGGGGGGGCATAACCAAAACCACAACCAGTAGTGCAGAAAGGACCCTGAACCAGTTTCTCTTGCGGACAACGGAACCCATGGTCTTCCTCCTGAAAAAGAAATCACCAGGTCGCCCGGGGCCAAGAGTTACAAGCGTAATAAATGTAGCAGAACACGTTACCGTTTGTCAAGAGCCGCGGCGGCATTTTACGGCGCATCAGGCATTGGGAACACCATCGCCACAGCCATGGCCCCGACCGGATGGCAAGTCCCTGGCCGCCGACCAATCCGGACCCCGGTTGCATCGGGGGTCGCCTCGGGCGACGAAAGCTTGTGCCGATGTCTGAGTTGCAGATACTATTTCCCTTATGCCGCCGCAAAGTGCTACAATATACCCTCTGGCGGCGCCACGGCCCCTTGACTGGAAACACCATGACTACCAAGAACGCATACCGGGACTTTGTCAACGAGATAAAGAAGACCGGCGTGATGGACTACCTGCTGAAAAGCATCGAGCAGGAGCCGGTCCGTCTGTTCGGCATCATCTGTCAGAACTTCGAGAAGACCGGCAAGGCCGTGCCCGATCACCTGTTGCACCCTTCCGGATACGTCGGCGAGGTGGCGCTGAAGGCGCTGACCTCCGCCGGGCTGATAAAATACCTCCCGGGAGACCGCCTGGCGCTCTTCCGGTACCAGCCGACAGAGGAAGGGGTGAAGGTCTACAAAAAGCTGGCGAAGGAAGGCCTCTACCAGGCGGCAAAGAAGCAGGAGACGGCGGAAACAAAAAGCGCCGAAACTCCGAATGAGGAATGACTGACGAATCAATCAACCATGCGCCTGGAGGCGCGCTCTAAAGAATGAAAGCCTGGGTCATCTGTCATTCTGAGCGAAGCGAGCGTAGCGAACGTAGCCGAAGAATCCTTTGTGGTGGGGTGCGAGACGAAAGACCCTTCGACTTCCCCTTCGCTTCGCTCAGGGCTCCGGCTCAGGGTGACATTTTCATAGCAATACCATGCGCCTGGAGGCGCGCTCTAAAGAATGAAAGCCTGGGTCATCTGTCATTCTTGTATCTTATAATACAGGAAATAAATAAACCATGGATGACGGGGTAGACCGTTTCATTCTTGGTCTTGTAAGACCGTCGCTCAGCATGGTCGCCCCGCCAGACCTTGAGGATCCCGAACAGTTGCGTGGGCCTTTGAGCCCGTATCCGCAAGAGTGGGACAGCAAGAAAGAAAGGATCAAGTGAACAGTAAGCATCCCTGCATAGGCATCGACGTATCTCAGGCCCGGCTTGATGTAGGCAGCTATCCTCCCTCCGAGGGTTGGAGTGAATCCAACGATGAGGAGGGGATAGGTCGATTGGTGACCCGGTTGCGGGAGTTGTCGCCGGCCCTGGTGGTGATGGAGGCCACGGGGGGCCTGGAGGATGCGGTGGCGGTTGCCCTGGGCGCCTGTGGTCTGCCCGTAGCGGTGGTTAATCCGCGCCAAGTTCGAGACTTTGCCAGAGCCACAGGCAAGCTGGCCAAGACGGACAAGATTGACGCCGATGTCATGGCCTTTTTTGGCCACAGCGTACGGCCTCCCGTGCGACCTCTTCCTGATTCCGAGACCCGGGCCCTGGAGGCTATTGTGAGCCGGCGTCACCAGATCATGGATATGATCACCGAGGAGAAGAACCGGCTTCATGGCGCCCAGCCGTCGCTGCGGAAAGACATCCAGGAACACATCGCGTGGCTGAGAGAACGGGTGACCAAACTCGACAAAGAGATGGGTGAGGCACTGCGGCAGAGCTCTCTGTGGCAGGAAAAAGTGGATTTGCTCGGTAGCGTTCCCGGTGTTGGCCCGGTCCTGACGGCCACGGTGGTGGCAAAGCTGCCTGAACTTGGAACCCTCAATCGCAGGGAAATCGCCTCCCTGGTGGGTGTCGCCCCCCTTAACTGGGACAGCGGCACTTTTAGAGGCAGGCGTGCCATCTGGGGCGGCCGGGGCCACGTCCGGGCGGTGTTTTACATGGCTACCCTGGTAGCCACCCGATTCAATCCGACGATCAAGGAATTCTACAACCGGTTGCTGACCCGCGGCAAAGAGAAAAAGGTTGCCCTGGTCGCCTGCATGCGCAAGCTGCTTACCATTCTCAACGCTATGCTGAAACATAAAATACCCTGGCATGATCGGATCGCTCAATTGGTCGGACCATGCTCTTGACAAGACAGTTGCTGAGCGAAGCGAAGAATCTTTTCGCGGAATGGTGCAGTCAAGCACCAGAGGACCTGCGGCTACCCCCACCACGCAGGACGTGCATTAAACCGGATTAAAGAACGGAGTACGAATCAATGGCGCAAAAGATGTCAATCGACGAGTTCATGAGGTTGGTCAGGAGCAGAAGGAGTTGCCGCAAGTTCAAGACTGACCCGGTACCCGATGAGATGGTGGAGAAGATACTGGAAGCCGGGCGCTGGGCCATGTCGGGCGGGAACGGCCAACCCTGGGAATTCGTTGTGATCCGGGACCAGGCCATCAAGGACAGGATAGCCGACCTGTTCATGAACCACCGCGAGCGTGTCTATCAAATCGAGCGCACCCGGGTCAAAGAACTGAGAATGCCGGCCTATTATGAAAAGCCGGAGCGGAAAGCGCCGCCGCTCAAGAACGCCCCGGTTATTATTGCCATGCTCGGGGACAAGCGGACAAAACAGTCGAGCGTGCTGTCCTCTCATTTCTTCTTTGGCGAGGGCGGCCCGTTCGCGGGCTACTGGAAGGCCATGGCCAATGCCACCCAGATCATGCACCTCGCCGCCGCTGCCCAGGGCCTCGGGTCCCAGTGGGTAACGGTAAACAAGGGCTGGGAAGAGTCGCTGAAGGCCATTCTGGAAGTGCCCGAGGAGCTGGACATCCAGACCCTGATTCCTATCGGATACCCTGACTATAAGGCGCCTCCCCCCTACCGGCGCAAACTATCCGACATTGTTCACCACGACAAGTACGATCATTCCAAGTTCAGGGACGGCGAGGCGATCTACAACTGGTTGCTCGAACTCCGCAACCGTACTGAAAAATCCTACGAGCACGGGGTGTAACCGGAAGGAATGACGAAATCCGAAGCCCGAATGACGAATCAAATTCGAATGACGAATGACGAAGGCAAGATGTTTTGACATTCGAGTTTTGGGCATTCATTCGTCATTCGAATTTCGTCATTCGTCATTTCGGTTCCGGCGTGTCCGGCCTGAGGGACCTGGCGGAGAAGCGTCTTGTTTAATGATCTGAGAGAATTCATAGACCAGTGCCGGAAGCTGGGCGAGTTAAAACAGTATGACGGCGTGGACTGGGACCTGGAACTGGGGGTCCTCACAGAGATCGAGGCCCAGCAGCCGGACGCGCCCCTGGTGCTCTTCGACAACATCAAGGGCTATCCTCCAGGATACCGGGTGGCGGCCAACCTGTTCGCCTGGCAAAAGAGGATGGCCTGGCTTTTTGGCTTCCCACCTTCCGAAACCACCAGTGAGGCAGCCGTTATCCAGAACTGGCGGGACCGCACCAGGCAGGAGTTGAAACCGCTGGCGCCGGTCGAAGTAAATACGGGGCCGGTATTGGAGAACGTTCACCTGGGCGACGACATAAATCTGTGGGAGTTTCCCGTCCCGAAATGGCACGAACTGGACGGCGGCAGGTACATCGGCACCGGCGACATGGTGATCAACAGGGACCCGGAAACCGGCTGGGTCAATTTCGGGACTTACCGCGTCCAGGTGCATGACAGGTCCACCGTGACAGTTTACATGTCCCCCGGAAGGCATGGCGAGCTCATAGCGCGGAAGTACTGGGACAAGGGCCAGAGTTGCCCCATCGCCATCAGTTGCGGGCAGAGCCCCGAAGTTTGGGCAGCCGCCACCCAGCAATTACCGCAGGGCGTTTCCGAATACGGTTGGGCGGGATGGCTCAGAGGGGAACCGGTAGAAGTGGTCAGGGGAGTCGCCACCGGGATCCCCGTCCCCGCCACCGCCGAGATCGTGATCGAAGGGGATTTCCTGCCCCCGGAAAAGGAAACGCTGCCGGAGGGCCCGTTCGGCGAATGGACGGGCCACTACGCTACCGCCAGGTCCGGCGGTCGCGCCCCGGTGGTGAAGGTAAAGAGCATCATGCACCGGAACAATCCGGTCCTGCTCGGCGCGCCTCCCCTGTTGTTCGCCGAGAACGCCATCAGCACCAACATCACTCGCGCCGCCAGGCTGTGGGACGAGTTGGACCGCCAGCTTCCCGGAGTCAAGGGCGTATCGGTAATCAAGGCGGCAGGACGCCACAACATGGTCGTCGTCTCCCTGGAACAGAAATATCCGGGCCACGCCAAACAGGCAGCGATGGTGGTGGCCGGGAGCCACGCCGGCGCCTACATGTTGAAGTATGTGATCATCGTTGACCCCGACATCGACCCCTCCAACGTAAACGAGGTCCTCTGGGCTATCGGCAGCCGGACCGACCCCGCAATTTCCATTGATATCCTGCGCGGGTGCTGGGGCAGCCAGATAGACCCCTTCCTGACGCCCCAGCAACGGGCGATCAGGGACTACACGCACAGCGTGGCCATCATCCAGGCCTGCAAACCCTATCATTTCATCAACGATTTCCCCCCCACCATCAGGACCAGCCCCGAACTCCTCAAGAAGGTAAAAGAAAAATGGGGAATAACGAATTAACCCAAGCTTGCACGCATCGGGCGGGGCGTAGCCCATGGCTTTAGCCTTGCGGGGCGGGGAAGACGCCGTCGAGACGGGCAGGCTTATCTCAGCTAGCTCTTTAGCCTGCGGGAGCGGAGAAGACATCAAGCCCGCACAGGCACGGTGGCCTGTGGTACCGGTGCCACTGAGGAACCAGTAGAACGGGCATCTTGCCCGTTCGTTCCTCTCTGAGGACTTTCTGACTATGATGGAAGACAAGATCGTCGGTGAACTGTCCGGCCGGGTTACCTCCTATGACCGTTATGTACAGTCCGAGGGCATTCCGACCCACGGCGCGTACTACGTGGAGGACCTCTGTAACCTCAACCTCGGACCGTGGGGCCGGAAGGGCGGGAACGGTTGTTTCATCAACCTTATCGGCTCCGAGCAGTCCACGGACTGTTATGTCTGCGAGATAGGTCCGGGCAGGAGCCTCAAACCGGAGAAGCATCTTTACGAGGAGTTTATCTTTATCCTCAAAGGAAGAGGGGCGACTTCCATCTGGAACGAAGGCGGGCCGAAGCAGACCTTCGAGTGGCAGGAAAGGAGCCTGTTCGCCATTCCTTTGAACGCCTGGCACGTCCACTACAACGGCCAGGGCGACCGTCCGGTGAAGTTCGTGGCGGCGACCAACGCCCCGATCGTCCTCAACCTGTATCACACCGTCGATTTCATTTTCAATAACAGCTACGTCTTCAAAGACAGGTATGACGGTGAGCAGGACTACTTCAATGGCGCCGGAAAACTCTACAGTTTGGCGGGAAAGAGCACCAGGTCCTGGGAGACCAATTTTGTCCCCGACGTCGGCGTTTTCAGTCTCTTCGAAGTGAAAGAGAGGGGCGGCGGGGGGCGGTCCATCGCCTTTGAAATGGCTGACAGCACCATGGCCGCTCACATATCCGAGTTTGCCGTGGGGTGCTACAAGAAGGCGCACCGGCACGGGCCGGGCGCCAACGTCATCATCGTCGACGGAGAGGGGTACTCGGTCATGTGGCCGGAAGCCGGACAGAGGGTAGTTGTGCCCTGGCGCGGCGGGAGCCTGTTTGTCCCGCCGGGGAGGTGGTTCCATCAGCACTTCAACACGGGCGCAAGACCCGCCAGATACGTAGCGCTGAAATTCACCGGCAGCCGCAAGTTCCCCATCGGCATAAAGTACCTCAGCTCGGAAAGCGCCCGGAAGGGACCGGACCAGATTGAGTACGAAGACGAAGACCCCGGAATCCGGGTTCTGTATGAAAGCGAAATGAAGAAAAAGGGAATGGCCGTAAACATGCCGCCATACTGAGCAAATTCCAATAACCAAATTCCAAGTGCCAAACAAATTCCAATGACGAAATTCCAAATGAAAAAACCGTCGCAAGCCGTTTTGGCATTTGACCATTGGGATTTTGGTATTGCTCTGAAAATAGGCTGTCACCCTGAGCGAAGCCGAAGGGTCTTTCGTCCCACGCCCCGCCCCGAAAGATTCTTCGACTACGCTCGCTACGCTCGCTTCGCTCAAAATGACATTTTCATCCTTCATGGTGCGCCATCGGCGCAGGGGTGATTGTTTGGAATTTGGTGTTTGGCATTTGGAATTTCGCGCTGCAATCATGAAGATCAAAAGCATCCGGATTACCCCCAACGTCATGCCCAAGAAGGACCCCACCTGGCGCATAGCCCTGGGGGCCTTTCCCGAATCGCGGGGACTGCTGGTCGAAATAGGTACCGACACCGCGCACACGGGACTCGGCTACGTCGGTCTGGATTCGCCGTACCGGGGTAGCAGCGCCCCCATCCTGCGGGCGGCTTTCGAGGCCTTCGAGCCACAACTGGCAGGTCAGGATCCCCTGAACCTGGAGAAGATAATCAGCGGACTCCAGGCGGTGCCCGTGGACTTCCCGGCAGCCGGCGAGGCGGATATGGCCAGGGCGCGGATGAGGGCCATCTCGACCATCGACATGGCCCTGCACGACATTCTCGGCAAGACGCTCAATGTCCCCGTCTATCAGTTGCTGGGCGGCCTGGTGCGCGAAGAAATCCCCGTCATCCGGATAATGGCCCTCAAAGAGCCAGCGGAAATGGCGGAAGTTGCCCTGGGACTGCGCAACGAAGGTTACAAATACATCAAGATCAAGCTTGAAGGGAATATGGCCAGGGATATCCAGCGGATCAGGCGGATCAGAGCGGCGGTCGGGCCGGAAGTCCACCTGACCGTCGATGCCAACCAGAGCTACTCTGCGCCGGGGGCCATTGAGGCCGCCAGCCAGTGGCAGAAGTACGGAATCGAACTGGTGGAGCAGCCTGTGCCTGCGGACGACATCGAAGGTTTGACCGAGGTGAGCCGCAGGGCAATAATCCCGGTAGAGGCCCACGAAAGCGTTGACACGCCGGACAGGGTGTTCAAGCTGGCAAAGACTGATTTTGCGGGCTACATGAATGTGTCGGTTATTCTCGGCGGCCTGCGGTCGTTGAAGACGATCGTTGACGTGTGTAAGTTAGCCGGAGTCAAATGCGTCATTTCCTGCGTCGGAACGCGCATCCTGTCCGCAGCTTCAATGCATTTCGTGGCATCTTGCAGCCATATTGATTTTGCCTGCCAGTTGGGGGAGTTCACCAGGTTTAACAACGACCCCGCCGGCGGGCTGGAAGTCCAAGACGGAATGCTCCGGGTCCCGACCGCTCCCGGACTGGGCGTCCGGCTGAACGCTCAGTAGGACAGGCTTTCCAGCCTGTCCAGCCACGTAGGGTGGGTTAAGCACAGCGGTGGTGCGGGGAGTCAGGGTGGCTGTGCGAACCCACCACAGGGGGGGTCAAGAAACCAAGGTGACCAGGACAACCCGTCGAAATGGTGGGTTCGCGCCCCGATGCGGCATCGGGACGCTCAACCCACCCTACGCCAGCGCAACACAGGCTGGAAAGGGACAGGCTGGAAAGCCTGTCCTACTGGCGTTATTCAGGAGGGCAGCATATTGAAGCAACACAAATACGCGATTATCGGCCTGGGAAACACCAAAATGGGCCGGCAGCCGGAGCACACCGGCAGGGCCTATGAGGCTGAGGCGGTAAGGCTGGCCATCGAGGACGCCGGTCTCAAGAAAGAGGACATCGACGGCTGCATCCACACCAAGATGGAAGCCGGCGGGCAGTCGCTCCACTCCTGGACGGACGGCTTTCCCCGGGTGCTGGGCATCCCTTCCAACTTCTATTTTCACATCGGCCGCGGCGGGGCCATGGGCACTTTTGCGATTGCCGCGGCCTGCGGGTTCCTGGAAATGGGCCTGGCCAACTACATCGCCATCGGCTATGGCACCGAGGCCTGGTCCACCGCTCATGGCGGTGGACCCCGGGAGGCCAGGGCGGGCGGGTCCAGGCCGGGTCTCTGGGGGCCGGCGTTCGGGGGCGTCCACGCGGTCCACAACCATTCTCTGCTGGCGACCAGGCACATGCACGAATACGGCACCACCAGCCGGCAATTGGGGTCGGTTGCCGTGGCCCAGCGCTCGTGGGCCTGCCTGAATCCCCAGGCCCAGATGTACGGGCGGCCTATTACCATCGAAGACTACTTGAAGTCGCCGTTCCTGGTCTGGCCGTACCATACCCTGGACATGTGTCTCCAGACCGACGGCGGGACCGGAATCGTCATCACCACGGCGGAAAGGGCCAAAGACCGTCCCCGTCCGCCGGTGTACGTGGCGGGAATCGGCTTCGGGGATATGGCCAGGAAACTCTGGTGGGAAAAGCAGCACTATACCCAGCTCGACGTGGAGCCGGCGAAGAAAGCCGCTTTTGGCCACGCGGGGATCGATCTGAAGGACGTTGGGTGTTTCCAGTTCTATGATTGTTTCACCACTGAGGTGGTCTTGCAGCTTGAGGGCTATGGACTCTGCAACAGAGGTGAAGGCGGGCCTTTCGCCGAGGCGGGAAACACCACCCCAGGGGGGACCGTTGCCGTAAACACCGGCGGGGGACTGCTATCTTCGCATCATCACGGAGACCTTACCGGCATTGCCGAGAATATCCGGCAGTTGCGGGGCGAAGCCGGCGCCAGGCAGGTCAAGGACCTCAGGTACGCCGTGGCCACCGGCCACGGCGGCGAAATGGTCGGGCCGGGCATGTGCTCGGTGCACAGTTGCCTCATCCTGACTAATACGGCAGGCTAGGAGCCTGGGTCACGACTCGATGACAAAACTGAAAATGGGAGATGGTCGCCTTTCCAAGCCCAATTTCGGAGTAAAAGTGGGAAGAAGTCCCAGTATCGAACCATATCTTACAGCCATCGTGGGAGGCAAAATTGCCATTTTTGACTGGTGACCCAGGCTCCTAGCAACGCGATATGCGGCGCCTTACGTGAAATCCTGAGCACGAAATCCGAAATCCTAAACAATCCCCCATGCCCGCTTGCAGCGGGTACCATGAAGGATGAACATGTCATTCTGAGCGAAGCGAGCGCAGCGAGCGTAGTCGAAGAATCTTTCGGGGCGGGGAAGCAAAGACCCTTCGCCTGCACCTTCGCTTCGCTCAGGGCTTCGGCTCAGGGTGACATTT